>CANTDZ010000091.1 GCA_947652665.1 uncultured Clostridia bacterium | reverse complement strand
AAACTGTGGTAAAATCCTATCAGTTTAGCACTTGTTAGTTTTAACTCGCTAAACTATATATTTTTTTGCAGAGGGGAATCAACTATGGACAAACAAATGACAATCTGGCTGGTGATCGGCATATATGCCATCTTCATGCTGGCGGTGGGCATCCTGTACTCCCGCAAGGGCAGCGATATGGCCGGCTTCACAGTAGGCGGACGAAGCGCCGGTGCGTGGATATCCGCTTTGTCTTATGGAACGGCCTATTTTTCTGCCGTAATGTTCATCGGGTACTCCGGCGGCTCCGGGTGGAGCTACGGCTTGTGGAGCGTCCTGGTGGGCATTGGCAACGCCGTGTTCGGCTCGCTGCTGGCCTGGCTGGTACTGGCTAACCGCACCCGGAAAATCACCCGGCGGCACGACATCAAATCCATGCCCCAATTATTCGAAAAACGCTTCCAAAGCCCAGCCATGCGCCTCTTTTCCTGCATCGTGATTTTTGTGTTCCTTATCCCCTACTCAGCCTCCGTCTATAAGGGCCTCACCAGCGTCTGCTCGGTGATTTTAGGCATCAACGAACAGGTATGCATGATCATCATCGCCATCGCTTCGGCCCTGCTGCTGGTGCTGGGCGGGTACATTGCCACTCTTAAAGCTGACTTTGTCCAGGGGTTTGTGATGATGATTGGCGTGAGCGCTTTGATCATTCTGGTCGTGCTCTCCCCTCAGGTTGGCGGGCTCAGCAATGGCCTTTCCAATATGATGGACTACATGAAGTCCCACGAAATGGCCCCCCTTCCCGGCAAAGCCGCCGTAGCGCTGATCTCCACCCTGCTGATGACCAGCTTCGGCACTTGGGGCCTGCCCCAAATGGTACATAAATATTACGGCATCCGCGACAGCAAGGAGGTCAAACGCGGCACAATCATCTCTACTATCTTTGCCCTGCTGGTAGCCGGAGGCGGCTACTTTATTGGCTCCCTGTCCCACCTTTTCTTCGGCGAAACCATGCCCGAAGGCGGCAAGGATTTCATCGTCCCCTTAATGCTGGATTCAGCGGGCCTGCCCAACCTTCTTATCGGTGTAATTTTAGTGCTGCTGATTTCTGCTTCGGTTTCCACCTTGTCCAGCATCACCTTGACGGCCTGCTCAACGGTCTCCATGGATCTGGTGAAATCCACCTTTGCTAAGAAAATGGATGACCGCAACTTGGCAGCACTCACGCGGATTTTGTGCCTGGCTTTCGTGGTGCTAAGCTATTTTATCGCCAATTACCCCACCCCCATCCTGGAAATGATGTCCTACTCCTGGGGTATCATCTCCGGCTCGTTCCTGGCCCCCTATCTGCTTTCCCTGTACTGGAAGGGCATCAACCGTGCCGGGGCCTGGGCCGGTATGCTGGGCGGGTTCCTGACGGCTTTTCTCCCAGCAGCCCTTTCCGGCTTTACTACGCCCGACGGCCCCCTGTATGCCTGCCTGGCTATGGCGTTGTCCTTTGTGCTATGCTTTGTGGGAAGCAAGGCGGCAGATGCCATGCATCTGAAATCGGCCGAACGCAATGATCTATTTTATGTACCAGGCACAGACGAATAAACCTACACACAAAAAGGCCCTCACGCCGAGGGCCTTTTTCACTGCTATTTTATTTCTTTACAGTGGCCGTATCACCGAAAGCACGCTGTGGTCTTCCCGCAGGGTTCCCAGTTTTTGCGCCACTTCGTCAATGGTCACGGTCGCCAGAGCGTCGATGTAAGTGAACAATTCGCGGCCCTTAAGCGTCAAACTCAAAACTCCATTTGCGATGCTGGCTGCGCTGTTCAGCGCCGAAACGTTCTCCCCGTACAATGCGCGCTTGGCACGCTCAAAAGCGTCCTGCGGAATACCTTCCCGCTCCAATCGGGCAATCTCCTGGTTGATGGCCTTGGCCACCGCCTCCGGGTCGTGGGACTCGCCGCCGAACATCACCGTCGCGTATCCCGCTCCCTCAAAGTATTCATAGCTGAAGCTGGACTCGTTGATGAGCCCTTCATCCAGCAGCTGGCGGAACAAAGGCGAAGATTCCGAAGCCAAAACATCCAGCAGGATTTCCATGGCGGCCAGGTCTTTTTCGGTCTTGGGGGTGCCGCCATCGTCTTTAAAGCCAAACTGGAACAAAGGCAAAGCTACGGCTAAACGTTCTTCCACCTTGGGCTCTACAATGGCTTCAGGCTCCTCGGGAAACACGCGGTCTACACGGACCGGCGCACAGGGCTTGAGCATTTTGTCGCACAGCGCCAACACTTCATCTTTGTCGAATTTGCCTACAATCACCAGCGCCATATTGTGCAGATTATAAAAAGTATTGTAGCACCGATACAAATACTCCGGCGTGATTTGTGCGATGCTTTCCACCGTCCCCGCAATGTCCAGATGGATGGGATGGGCATGGTACATGGCACGCAGGTAGTTGAACATCACACGCCATTGGGGGTCATCGTCGTACATTTTGATTTCCTGGCCGATGATGCCTTGCTCTTTGGCTACCGTCTCCTCAGTAAAATACGGGGACTGCACAAAGTCCAGCAAAATTTCCAGGGATTCGTGAAAGCGCTCGGTACAGGAGAAAAGGTAGCAGGTCGATTCAAAGGAAGTGTACGCATTGGCGCTGGCCCCCGTCTGGGCGAACCGAGCAAAAGCGTCGCCGTCCTCGCTCTCAAAGAGCTTGTGCTCCAGGTAATGCGCGATTCCCTCGGGCACCGTTTCCGGGCCGGGCTCGTCGCTGCGGCGGAAACAGTTGTCAATGGAGCCGTACTTCGTGCCAAAAATAGCGTAAGTGGTGTTGCCGCTCTCCTTTGGGTAAAGGTAGATCGTCAGCCCTGTGGGATGGCTGTATTTGAAATAATGGTCGCCCACACGCTGGCCGGTTATTTTCTGCAATTCCATATCAGCACCCCTCGCTTCCTTTCAGACGGTACACCGTGTCCAAACACAGCCGGTTGGCAGCCTCCACGACGTCCTCCCGCTTGTAGCCCATCAACTGCTCTGCGGCCTGTTCAGGGCTCTGGGCGGGCTCGTCAAAAGCCCGGGCTAGATACCAATTTTCCACTGCGCCTAACGAATCCCCCACCGAATGGAGCGCGTTGCACAGCGCCAGCTTGGCAAAGGTCAGTTCCTCCTCGGACACGTCCCCCTGCTGCAGCGCCTTCAGCTGGGCCAGCACAGCTTCCTCTGTTTTCTCCAGGTTTGCCGTCTCCACACCGCTCTCCACGAAGAGAGCACCGCTTACACTGGAAAAGCTGGACGAGCAGTAATAGCACAAGCTCATCTTTTCCCGCACATTCTGGAAAAGCTTCGAGCTGGGCGTGCCTCCTAAAACCGCGCTCATTAACTGGAACAGCATCCGCTCCTCCGGTTTCGTGTCCAGCCGGAACGCCATGGAAAGCTTGGATTGGGACAGCGGCTGCTCCTCCGTCACACGGCGGACTTTTTGGGGCTCTGCATAAGGCACCCGATCCAGCGCGCTGGCTGAGCCCATACTCCCGAATTTCTCCTGGAACAGGCCCGGGTCGGGGTCGCAATCCCCTAGCGCAAAGATTTCAAAACGAGCCGTGCGCAGAAGTTCCTCCCACAGGGCCGGCAAACCCTCTCGACGCAGTACTTCAATATTTTGACGGCTTCCGCAGCGGTTGATGCCAGCCTGCTGGCCTTGAAACAGAATTTCCTCGCAACGCTGATGGGAATAGGTCATCTTATCGTTATATTCGGCGTCCTTCATCTCCAAAAGCTGGCGCTTCTCCTGCTCAAACCCCTCCTGCGGAAACAGCCCGTCCGCGTCCTTCAAAGGGGAGAAAATCACGCTGAAAAGCAGCTTGGAAAGCTCCTCCAGCATATCCTCGCCACCAAACGCATAGCGGTTTGCGATGCCGCTCACGGAGAGCCCTACGGACTGCCAACCTCCATATTTCCGCACGCAGGAGTTCAGCGATGCGCCATAAAGCTCGGACAGACGGCAGTTCAGGGCCGTGTAATCCGGGTACTGCTGGGTAGCACGGCTCACCAGGGACGGCAGCAGCGCATAGGCAGCCGCTGTTTTTTCTGTCAAGGGCACCAGCATATTTACCGAAACCCGCATGGTCTTGAAGCGGGGATCTGCAAGGCTTTTCAAAGCGGCCCCCGCACCGACGGGTCGAAATTGCAATTCATTTGTCATGTACTCCGTAACCTTTCGTGGGCAAAATACTGTTAAATCGTGCCAAAAATGCGGTCTCCTGCATCCCCCAAGCCGGGCAGGATGTAACCATTCTCATTGAGCTTCTCATCCACGGCGGCACAATAAATGTGCACGTCCGGGTGGGCCTGGTGCAGCGCCTCGATGCCCTCGGGGGCCGCGATGATGCAGGCAAACTTCACGCTCTTAGGCTGGCTGCGCTTGACGATGGTAATGGCGTCCATAGCCGAACCGCCAGTAGCCAGCATGGGGTCCAGCACGATCACGTCGCGTTCCGTGATATCCTGGGGAAGCTTGTTATAATACTCTACAGGCTTGAGGGTATCGTGATCGCGGTAAAGGCCGATGTGCCCCACCTTTGCAGAGGGAACCAGCCGCAGCATCCCGTCCACCATGCCCAGGCCTGCCCGCAGGATCGGCACAAAAGCCAACTTCCGTCCGGCAATGACCTGGGTTGTGGTCTTGATCATCGGGGTCTCGGTTTCCACATCCATCAGCGGCAGGTCGCGAGTGGCTTCATAACACATCAAGTTGGCAATCTCGCTGACAAGCTCCCGGAATTCTTTTGTGCCCGTGTCCTTGCTGCGAAGGAAGGTCAGCTTGTGCTGGATCAGCGGATGATCCATTACAAATACATTTTCGTACATTTGCATAGTAAAAACTCCTCCATTTTTAGTATTTCCACAAATTGTAAAGCTGCTTTGCTTTACAATTTCCCCTCCTCAATCTGAGCAATCTGCCCAATGCGCCGCTCATGCCTGCCGCCATCAAATCCCGTGCTCAAGAAAATGTCTACTAGCTGTAAAGCAGTTTCCTTGTCAACCACCTGTCCGCCCATACACAAAATATTGGCGTTGTTGTGCCGACGGGTCATTTCTGCACAATGAGCATCTGTGCAGACCGCCGCGCGGATGCCTTTGATCTTATTAGCCGCCATAGAGATTCCAATCCCCGTCGAGCAGACCAATACGCCAAAATCGGCCTTGCCAGCTGCTACACTGCGGGCAGCTTTTGCGGCAATGGGCGCATAATCGACCGATTCCGTGCTGTAGGCACCGAAATCTTCCCATTCGACACCTTTTTCCTCTAGATGCTGCCGGACAGCTTCCTTCAGCTCAAACCCGCCGTGGTCGCAGCCAAGTGCGATTCTCATTTCAATTCCCCTCGCTTTCTTTTTTCCGCTTCAATTCCCGTTCCGCCTGAGGCAGGCGCAGATAGATAGGCAGCAATTCCGCCGCCGAAACAGCTAAGCCCTGTTCTGCCATTTGCCTTCCAAGGAAAGCCACGCTGGATGCCTGTTGATACCGCTGGCTTTCTGGAGCCAGGCGCGCTCCCCGCGCCGAAAACGTCTTGTGACACAGGGCCGCGCCGTCGCCAAAAAGGATCAGCTCGGAGCCATAGCCTTTGCATTCCTCTGCCAAAGCTTCAATGGAAAGAGCCCTGTCCTCTGTCAGGCGCTTTAGTAGGCCGTTTTCTACCTGGAACAAGGCGTTATAAACCTGTCCGCACCGGGCGTCCATTACGGCGCAAATCACATTGCCTTCACAGGCAATGCCGCCATAAGCTATGGCTTCCAGCGTCGAGACCCCACAACAGGGCGCACCCTTTGGAAAGTCGATTCCCTTTACACATGACACCCCAATGCGCACACCCGTAAAAGACCCAGGCCCCGCCGAAACCGCCAGCAAATCCAAATCCTCGCAGGACTTCCCCAAGGACTGGAGCAGACCTTCCACCATAGGCAACAAGGTCTGGCTGTGAGTCGTTGCCGTGTTGCAGTAGTATTGCCCTAAAAGCTTATCCCCCTCCACCACAGCTGCCGAAGCCGCCGTAGCCGAAGATTCAATACCCAGAACCAACACTAGATTTCCCCCTTCCAGCCTTCTATCGTGATGCACCGCTGGGTTTCTGACTCCCCTGGCGTGATGTGGATATAAACAGTATTCTCCGGCAAAGCGCCATCTATGTTCTCGCTCCACTCAATGACCAGCACCCGGTCTGTATCCAGATAGTCAAAGAACCCGGTCGAATATAAGTCGTCCCATGTTTCAATGCGGTACATATCAAAATGCTCAACGGTCAGCCGCCCCACATATTCATTGACCAGCGCAAAGGTCGGGCTTTGAGCCACGTCCCCCGCCTCCAAACCAATGGCAAGGCCGCGAGTAAAGGCTGTCTTGCCCATGCCCATGCCGCCGGTAAAGGCCAGCACTTCCCCGCCCTGCAGCTGCTCTGCAAGGCGGGATGCCAGCGCTTCGGTTTCTTGGGGCGAATTTGTAACAAAAGCCTGTACCATGCGGTTAGAACAGCCCGTGGATCACAGAATCCTCGTCCACGTCGATCTTCTCCGCCGCCGGCACCTTGGGCAGGCCGGGCATGGTCATAATGTCGCCGGCATAGGCCACCACAAAGCCTGCACCTGCGGAAAGCTTCAAATCGCGAATGGTGATGGTAAACCCGCTGGGCCGTCCCAACAGGCTCGGGTCATCAGACAAAGAGTACTGGGTTTTGGCGATGCAGACGGGCATAGCATCGCCGCCCAAGGCCTTGATGTCCTTCAAGGATTTCTGGGCCTGCTTGGTGAACAGCACGCCGTCCGCGCCATAAATCTTTTTGGCAACAGCCTCGATTTTTTCTTCCACTGCAGCTTCGTCCGGATAAATGGGGGCAAAATTCGTCTGGCAGCCCTCGCACTTTTCAATCACGTCGCACACGGTCTGCGCCAGTTCTTTGCCGCCCTCGCCGCCCTTGGCGAAGACTTCGGAGAGCGCATAATCTACGCCCAGCTCCTTGCAGCAGCTGTCGATGACCTGTAGCTCCGCGTCTGTATCGGTACCAAAACGGTTGATAGCAACTACAACCGGCACACCAAACTTGTGCATATTCTCCACATGAGCTTTCAGATTTACGATGCCCTTCTCCAGAGCCTCCACGTTTTCAGCGGCCAAATCGGCCTTGGCCACACCGCCGTTATACTTCAGCGCCCGCACTGTAGCCACCACGACCACACAGGAAGGAGCCAGCCCCGCCATACGGCACTTGATGTCCATAAACTTCTCTGCGCCAAGATCCGAACCGAAGCCGGCCTCGGTGATGCAGTAGTCCGCCAGCTTCAACGCCAGCCGGGTCGCACGCACGGAGTTGCACCCATGGGCGATATTGGCGAAAGGCCCGCCATGCATGATAGCTGGGGTCCCCTCTACCGTCTGCACCAGGTTGGGATTGATAGCGTCCTTGAGCAAGGCCGCCATAGCGCCCTCGGCCTTGATGTCACGGGCGTAGACAGGCTTGTTGTCATAGGTGTAGGCAATCAGGATATTGCCCAGGCGGCGCTTCAAGTCGGGCATATCCGCTGCCAGGCACAAAATTGCCATAACTTCAGAGGCCACAGTGATGATGAATCCGTCTTCCCGGGGCACGCCGTTGATCTTCCCGCCCAGGCCCACGTTCACGTTGCGTAGGGCGCGGTCGTTCATGTCCAGGCAGCGCTTGATGAGTACCCGGCGGGGGTCGATCCCTAAGGGGTTGCCCTGCTGCAGATGGTTGTCCAGCATAGCGCAGCACAGGTTATTCGCCGAGGTAATGGCGTGCATATCGCCGGTAAAGTGCAGGTTGATGTTCTCCATGGGCAGCACCTGGGCATAGCCGCCTCCGGCCGCACCGCCCTTGATGCCGAACACCGGGCCCAAAGAGGGCTCGCGCAAGGCGATAATGGCATCCTTGCCGATTTTCGCCATAGCCTGCCCCAAGCCTGCGGTGGTGGTGGTCTTGCCCTCACCGGCAGGGGTGGGGTTGATAGCCGTCACCAAAATGAGCTTACCGTCGGGTCTCTGGGAGAGGCGTTCGAAGGTGGAATTGTTGAGCTTGGCCGTATACTTGCCATAAAGCTCCAGCTCGTCCTCCAAAATGCCCAGTTCCTTTGCGACCTGGGTAATGGGTTTCATGGTGGTACTCTGTGCGATCTCGATATCGGTTAGCATAATGAGCCCTCCTGCCTTTCCGGCCATAATGGCCAAAAGATTTTCATTCCTCTATGCATTATAAATTATCTTGGCGGAATAGTAA
>CANTDZ010000090.1 GCA_947652665.1 uncultured Clostridia bacterium | reverse complement strand
TACGCCGCCGAGGTGGCCATGGAGCACCACCTGGGCCTGACCTGCGACCCCATCGGGGGCCTGGTGCAGATCCCCTGCATCGAGCGCAACGCCGTGGCGGCCATGCGCGCCATTAACGCCCTGAGCCTGGCAAACTTCCTGACTTACACCCGGAAAATCTCCTTTGACGTGGTGGTCAAGACCATGTACGAGACGGGCCGCGACCTGTTCAGCAAGTACCGGGAGACCAGCGAGGGTGGCTTGGCGAAAATGTATCAGCAGTAATTAGAAATAATTTTATAAGTTTTTAAAGATTTTTTGAAAACCGCCTAACCAAAGTGCCTCCTTCGCCGTCTAGTAGGTAAATCCAATTTTATAAGGAGGCACTTTCTATGAAAACTCGAAAAATCGTCGCCTTGGTCCTGGCTCTTCTGCTGACCCTCGCCGCCTGTGGCCAAGCGCAGCCCGACGCCCCGCCGGAAAGCACCGCGCCTTCGTCGGAGGCTGCTGCCCCTGCCTCAGAAGCTTCTGTGCCGGAGGCTTCTGCTTCGGAAGTATCGGAGCCCAGCATCCCCGACTTTTCGGACGGTGAGCTCAGCGGCGAGCTGACCGTTTCCGCTTGGGCGCGCGTCGAGAACCCCTCGCAGCTGGAGATTCTGGCCGGGGAGTTTATGGAGCTGCACCCGGACGTGACCATCACCGTGGACTATGCCGAGCCCAACATCGGGGCCATTCCCGACATAAACCAGAGCCGGGACAGCTACTGCGCCCAAGTGCGGGCCGAACTGATCAGCGGGGAGGCCGACTACATCCTCTACTCGCCGCCGGGGGGCCTGAACATCTACGACATCTCCCGTAGCGGCGTGCTGCTGGACCTGCGGCCTTATTGGGACAACGACCCTTCCATCAACCCGGAGGAGTATTTCAGTTCGGTGCTGGACGCCGTGGAGGTGGACGGCAAGCTGACCACCATGCCCTTCGCCTTCTACTTTGACGGGGTGTATCTCAACCGCGCCGTGCTGGAAAGCATCGGGGTAGACCCGGCGGGCATCACTACCGTTAACAGCGACCTGCTGCTGGACTGGTACGAGCAGGCCCGGGAAAAAGACGCCGAGATGAAGCTTTTCTTCGGCGAGCAGGGCAAGGACGCCCTCTTTGGCGAGGAAAGATTCCGTTATATCGACACAGAGGAACGAACCGCCAGCTTTGATTCGCCGGAGTTCGTCCGGTTCCTGGAGCGCACCAACGCTATCGATGACGCGGAGCCGCAGCTCAGTGAGATGGAGGGCTACCGGGGCCAAGACCCCTACATGGTCAACGAACTGCTCCGCTGCCGCGCCACGGGGGAGGAAACCACGATAAATGAGAAGGTTGACCCATCTGGATATGGCTTTGTGACAAAGGGCCGCAACGCTTTGGCCTGCTGGACCGCCATGAATATCTCCGGCCTGACCGACATCGGCTTTGACATGGAATACCTGGCCGGCCCCTATCCCATAACCGATACCAAGGGCCGTTTGGCCGTCAGCTCCATTGACGACTTTTCCATCCCTTCCAGTATGAAAAACCCGGAACTGGCCTGGCGGTTCATCACGTATTGCCTGCAGGAGAGGGAATCGTGTGAGCTTACCTACGAGGGGGTCGTCACCGCCGTGTACTCCCAGAACGCCCCGCTTAACAAAAAGAATTTCGCCCTGCTGGCAAAGGAGAGCATCCAATATTTTGGCAGCGGCCTGTCTGGCAAAGACGGCTATGAGCCCGATGCCGATGCGATTGTACAGCAGATAGAGGCGTTTTTGTCCGGGGGCGCGATTAACCGCAAGCTGTACGCCATGGATGTGGACGAGTTTTTGGAAGAGTATTATGTAAACGGCCTGACAACCGCCGAACAGTGCGCCGAGAAGATACAGGGCCGGACGTACATTTGGCTCAACGAGTAAGGAGGGCAGGGATATGCTGAAAGCCTGGTGGGAGCGCCCTCTGCCTAAGTGGTTTGACCCTTTGGAGAAGGGGGTTCGGAGCTTCTTTATCATTGCCAGCATCGCTTGCTCGATTTACGCGCTTTTCACCATCGAGGAATGGAAAATCGACCTGGACAGCCGCATCAAAAGTCCGGGCCTGGCGCTGACCCTGGGGAGGCCTGTGACCCCTAAGGACTATCTGTGGATCGCCGGGACGGGGGCGCTGTTTTTGCTGGTGCTGCTGGCCCTGGCCTTCTGCCGCTATATTTTGAAACGGGGGCACGTGCTGGCGGTGGCCGTGGGGGCCTCGGTGCTGTTTTGGGCCCTGGACACCGTGCATCCCCTGGTGCAGACCTACACCAACGGCCCCTTCATCAAGGAGGGCACAGAGGGGTTTTTCATCCCCCTGCACATTCTTTCGCACCTGATGCCGGGGGTGTTTTTCGGATGCTCCCTGGTTTTGTGGGCTACCCTGGCGCTTTATTGCACGGAGTGGCTCCTGCGGCACCTTGCGGGGGCTTTCCGGCCGGGTGATTCTTACTGAGCAATCACAAAAAGGAGGCAGTTTCGTGAAACGCAAAAAAATCGTCGCCTTGGCCCTGGCCCTTCTGCTGGCCCTTGCCGCCTGCGGGCAGTCGGAGCAGGACAAAATCTATGACGAACTGACCAAGACCCGTTCTGCATCGGAATCCCGGCCGGAAAGCGAAGTAAGTGTCCCCTCCGACGTGACAACCACCGATGACGAAAATGAGTTGGTCATCACCGCCTGGACACGTCTCCGCCAGCCCATTTCTACGCTGGATGCACTGGCCCAGGAATTTATGGATGCCCATCCTGGCGTAAACGTTCGGGTGGAGTACGAAGTGGAAAACGTCATGACCGAGCCAAACATAAACCAGCGCCGTGAAGCCTACAACACCCGGCTGCGAGCAGAAATGGGCAGCGGGGAAGCGGATTATATCCTTTACGCCCCCTCCGGCACTCTCAATCCCTATGAGCTTTCCCACAGCGGTGTGCTGCTGGATATGCGCCCCTATTGGGAGAACGATCCCAACATAAACAAAGAGGACTATTTTGCCCCTGTGCTGGACGCTTTCGCCATAGATGGAAAAATGACGGTAATCCCCTTTGCATTCTGTTTTGACGGCGTATACCTGAACCGCTCTGTAATGGACAGCCTGCAGGTGGATACAGACAGCTTTACCACAGTGGACTATAAGACCGTCATGGACTGGTATGACCAGGCTTTGGCATTTACTCCTGATTTGCAGTTGATTTTCGGCGCCCTGGGCAAGGATGTCTTTTTCAATGATGAACGCGCCGCCTATATCAACGCGGAAGACCGGACCGCGTCCTTTGACTCCCCGGAATTCCTCGAATACCTGAACCGCACCAACGGAATCACAGACAATGAACCTGACTTGACCGAGCTGGAATGCTACCAGGGCGAGTATCCCGATGTTGTCAACGAAATGCTGCGCAGCCGTGCCACCGGGGAAGAATTAGCTCTCAACAAAGCCATTCAGCGAGCCTATAAGTACGGAGAAAAAGGCCGCGATTCTTTGGTCTGCGTCACAAGCATGGTGATGTCTTCTTTGGTCCATTACCAACAGCCTTTGGAATATCTTGCCGGGCCGTATCCTTTGGAAAGCACAAATGGCCAGATTGCACTGACATCCATTGATGATTTCGCGGTGCCGTCCAGTATCCAGAACCCGGACCTTGCCTGGGAGTTTATCTCCTTCTGTTTGCAGGAAAGGGAGTCCATGGTGATGGAAGACGGCTCTTTGTACACGGATTTTATCCCGCTTAATAAGCACAATTTTGCAAAACAAATAGAAGTTGCGGTCGAGACCCTTAACAACACATATGCGCAGTCAGGGGAGGAGGCCGAAGCCGCTGAAGTTAACGGAGCTTTGGTGACCGAAAAGCTGGACGCTATCCTGTCAGGGACGTTAGTCAACGGGAAAGTCTTCAGCGTAGATATGGCAGAGTTTTTGGAGGAGTTCTATATCAATGGCTTGACTACCGCAGAGCAGTGCGCGGAAAAGATACAGGGCCGGGCGTACATTTGGCTCAACGAGTAAGGAGCAATCACAAAAAGGAGGCAGTTTTTATGGACAAAAAAACGGTGGTCGTGGGGGTAACGGGCGGCATTGCCTGCTACAAAGCGGCGGCGCTGTGCTCGAAGCTCACCCAGCGGGGGTATAACGTGGAGGTGGTGCTGACCAAAAACGCCACGGAATTCATCGGCCCCCACACCTTCGAATCCCTGACCCACAACCGGGCCATGGTAGACACTTTCGACCGCAATTTCCAAAGCCATGTGGAGCACGTAGCCCTGGCCGACAAGGCGGACGCCCTCATCGTCGCCCCGGCCACGGCGAACATCATCGCCAAAGCGGCCCACGGCATTGCGGACGATATGCTCTCCACCACCATTTTGGCCTGCGACTGCCCCAAGCTCATCGCCCCGGCCATGAACACCCGGATGTACGAAAACCCCGTGACCCAGGACAACCTTGCCACCCTGCGCCGCTACGGCTGGGAGGTCATTGAGCCTGCCAGCGGCCATCTGGCCTGCGGGACCGTGGGCAAGGGGAAGATGCCCGAGCCCGAAGACCTGCTGGAGGCCGTTGACCACGCCGTGCGCTACGGGAAGGACCTCCAAGGCCTGAAAGTCCTGGTGACGGCCGGGCCCACCCAGGAAGCCCTGGACCCGGTGCGGTTCATCACCAACCATTCCACGGGGAAGATGGGGTATGAGGTCGCCCGGGCGGCGGCGGCGCGGGGAGCGCAGGTGGTGCTGGTAAGCGGCCCCGTGTCCCTCAAGCCCCCGGCCTACGTGGAGCTGGTGCCCGTAACCAGCGCCCTGGAGATGTTCGAAGCCGTGAAAGCCCGGTCGGCGGGGCAGGACGTCATTATCAAGACAGCGGCGGTGGCCGACTACCGCCCGGCCCAGGTGAGCGGCGAAAAGATGAAAAAAAGCGGCGGGGGCCTGTCCCTGGCGCTGGAGCGCACCGACGACATCCTGGGCTGGCTGGGCCAGAACCGCCGGGAGGGCCAGTTTTTGTGCGGGTTCAGCATGGAGACGGAGAACCTCCTGGAAAACAGCCGCGCAAAGCTTGCCAAAAAGAACCTGGACATGATCTGCGCCAACTCCCTGCGGCAGGAAGGCGCGGGGTTCGGCGGGGAGACCAACGTCCTGACGCTGATTACCCGGAGCGGGGAGGAGGAGCTCCCCAAAATGAGCAAAGAGGACGCCGCCCACCGGGTACTGGACGCCGTCCTCCGGGAACGGGGAAACGGGTGATTTTGCCCCATTGCGCTGGTAAAGCGCCAGAGGATTTGCAGCTTTTGGAAAGGCGGTTTGCAGGAAAGCCGGGGGTTTCCGGGAGAAAGGCTGGAAGCCGGGTTTAAAATGAATTTTGGGCTGTGGAAAAAATTATTTTGTAAAATTCGCACAAAGATGTTGAAAATCTTGTAAGGATGTGTTATAATATGGGCAATGAAACGAGAGGGGCCCCGAGCCCCACGCCCATAGAGAAAGGAAGGTTTGGTTATGTATAACTTCGTAGAAACCATGAACATCCCCAAAAGCGAATTCCCCATGCTCCGTCGTAATCCAAGCCGCCTGGTCGTGCAAACCGGCCTGCAGCCTGTGGCTTACATCCAAGAGGATGTCCGCGCCGTGAACCGGCCCCAGTCGCTGCTCCAGTCCTTATTTGCTTGCAAGAAGAGGGGCTGATTCCCCCCTTCATAATCAGCCCCACGCCCCCGGCCTCCCCAGGCTGGGGGCATTTTTATTTTACCCGGCTTTTTCCAGGTCCCGGCGCAGGCGGGTGATGATGCGCTTTTCCAGCCGCGAGATGTACGACTGGGAAATGCCCAGCTCGTCGGCCACCTCCTTCTGGGTGTGCTCCTTTTTGGAGTCCAGCCCGAAGCGCAGCTCCATGATGGCCTTTTCCCGCTGGGGCAGGCGTCCTACGGCTTCCAGCAGCAGCTCCCGCTCGGCCTCCTGCTCCACGCCCCGGCCCACGGCTTCCGGGTCGCTGCCCAGAAGGTCGGAGAGGAGAAGCTCGTTGCCGTCCCAGTCCACGTTGAGGGGGTCGTCGATGGAGATTTCGTTGCGCAGCTGGGAGCTTTTGCGCAGGTACATCAGGATTTCGTTTTCGATGCACCGGGAGGCGTAGGTGGCCAGCTTGATGTTCTTTTCCACCCGGAAGGTGTTCACGGCCTTGATAAGCCCGATGGTGCCGATGGAAATGAGGTCTTCCACCCCCGCGCCGGGGCTCTCGAACTTTTTGGCGATGTAGACCACCAGCCGCAGGTTGTGGGTGATGAGAGGCTCCCGAGCCCCGGGGACGCCCTGGCGTATGCGCTCCATGACCTCGGCCTCCTGGGCCTTTGTCAGGGGAGGGGGCAGGGTGTCCGGGCCGTTTATGTAGTGCAGGGGCTGGGGGAACCAGCGTCGAAGAAGCGCGAGAATCGAACGGAACATAGCAAAGACCTCCATTTACCATAAAGATTATTCAAAAGCGTGGGGATTAAACAGGGCCGCAAACTGCCCCGAGGACAGGGGCCTGCCATACAGGGCCAGCCAGCAGTCCAAGGGCTTCCCGTCCCGGCCCAGGGCGACCTTCTCGGCTTTGAACGCCCGGAGCAGCCCCTCGGCCCCCAGGGTGGAAAAGGGCACCACCCGCAGTCCCGAGGACGGGATGACGGGCGTGAGGGCTTTCTCCTCGCAGACGATGACCGGCAGGCCGGAGAAGGGCTCCCTTAGGGCGTTGCCGGTGTCGGCCTTGGCGGTAAGCTCCACCACCGCGCCGCCGTTTTCGATGCGCAGGGTGCACAGCCGCAGGGGCGAGGCGTCCCGTGGGAACAGCCGCTGGAATGCCCAGAAGCCCCCGTAAGCCAGGACGGTGAACAGGAAGAGCATGGGCAGGGACAAGTCCAGGTAGACGGCGCTGCCCAGCACGGCGATGTTCCCCGGCGAAAAGGTCCGCAGCAGGAACAAAAAGAACCCCGCCAGCAGGAACGAGAACAGCCACAAGCACAGCCACGCCCGCAAAAGCTGCTGCCCCTTCATAGGGCAGAACGCCCCCGCCGACGCCGCCAGCGCTCCGGCCCCGCCCAGCAGCACCGCCGCCCAGTGGGGCAGGGGGAGCAGCATCGCCAAAGCGCAAAGGGAACCCATGAGGGCCCCCGCCACCAGCCGCCAGGAGCGCGCCTGCAGATGCAGGAACCGTTTGACGCACCAGAGCAGGAAAAAGTCTATGTACAGGTTGACGATGACGAATACGTCCGCGTATACCACCAAAAAGCAGCACCCCCCGTCCACCTTATTATAAGGCCGTCTGGGGGGTGTGATGTGTCGCTTTTGGGGGGCAGGATGAAAAATGGGTTACAGGGTTTCGGGCTCGGGGTAGTCGGTGCCGAAGGTCTCGGCGGTCACCTTGAGCATGACCTGGTCCTCATGGGGCCGGTCGGCGCGGTCGCGGGGGGCGGAGACGATTTTCTGAGCCACGTCCATGCCCTCGGTCACCTTGCCGAAGGCGGCGTACTGGCCGTTGAGGTAGGGGGCGTCGTCCACCATAATGAAGAACTGGGAACCGGCGCTGTCGGGCATCTGGGCCCGGGCCATGGAGAGCACGCCGGTGGTGTGGGCCAGGTCGTTTTTGACGCCGTTTGACTGGAACTCGCCCTTAATGGAATACCCCGGGCCGCCCATGCCGGTGCCGTCCGGGTCGCCGCCCTGGATCATGAAGCCCGGGATGACCCGGTGGAAGATGGTGCCGTCATAAAAGCCCTTGCCCACCAGGGACAGGAAGTTGTTTACCGTGTTAGGGGCGATGTCCGGGTAAAGCTCGGCCTTGATGATGCCTTGGTTGGTCTCGATGGTCACGATGGGGTTTTGCATGGATTTTCCTCCTTTTTTCTCGTGTATTTAGTAGTATAGCGGGATGGGGAGGATTTGTCAATCGGTGCGGCGTTGACAAATTGCGACAAGCTGTTATAATAAAAATGCCCCCGCACTGGGGGCCGGAAAGAGACGTTGCTGCATTTGATAGGCGGTTAGCCCACTCCCCGACAGAAAGGGGGTGGTACATTTCCCGGAGTTTACACGAAGGGAGGTGGCGCTATATGGGACGAAAGCTTCTGCGTTTCGCAGTGTGCGTGGCCATTTTTCTTGTAATCATGGCCTTATTCGGAAGCCCAAAAGCGTACTAGCCGCCCGGCTTGCCTCCAGACGGCTAGTTAAGGTAAACTTAATTTAGCTACGAGGGCTGACCGCCATGCGGCAGCGCCCTTTCTGCTTTTATTATACCATAAACCTTTGGTTTGTCAAGCCACGTGCCATTGACAAATTGTGACAAACTGTTATAATAAAAATGCCCCGTCACTGGGGCCAGAAAGAGACGTTGCTGCATTTGATAGGCGGTTAGCCCACTCCCCGACAGAAAGGG
>CANTDZ010000089.1 GCA_947652665.1 uncultured Clostridia bacterium | reverse complement strand
CGGCTCCGCTTCTGTCGCAAATGCCGCCATGGGCACCATGCTGAAGCACAGCACCACGGCCATAATCAAAGCTAACGTTCTGTTATAAATAGTTTTCATGGATTTATCCTTTCTTTGCTTTTTAGTTGTTTTTCTGCTCACGGTGGATTAACTTCATCATGGTGACCACCCCCCTCCTGAAAATAGGTAACAAAAAAGGCCCCTCTTTCAAGGGGCCAGCCATCTGTGTTATTCGATTTTTATTCCCAATGTCCGGCTTCTTCCACCCACACCTGTTCGGTGACCACCACCCACTGGTATTCGGACTTGCCAGGCACATCTACTATCCAGAACTTCTCGCCTGTATAAATCGGCTCCCCCGATACCATTGTATAGGAGCCGCACCCGGTCATGGTTTCCCAATCGAAGCTGTCATCCAAATGATGGTTGATGCCCTCCACTGTAGACGCGATAAACCCGCATTTATTGCATCGGTAGACCCATTCGGTGATGTACCCGTCCTCCCAATGCCCGACCTCGCCGACCTTAACCTCCTTGAGTTCAAGCCGCTCCCGTGACTCATAATGCCCCGGCACATCCACCACCCAAGTCCTGCCCGGTGACTGGATTTCCGTATTCACCAGCAGGCCCCGGCAGTTGTAGAAGATTTGCGCCACCTGTGCACGGGTTGCAGTGCCCTGGGGATTGAGCCTGCCGCCATCGCCCTGGATGACCTTGTGGCTGGTGGCCCATTCCATGGCCTGCCGCGCCCAGCTTGACACGCTGCCTGCATCAACAAAGCCCTGCATGGCAGTTGGACTTACCGTGGTATCATTACCGGTGCGTTGAGCGTAATCGTAAAGAATTTTCGCAATCTGCTCTCTCGTCACACTGGTGTTAGGAGCGAACTTTCCATTACCCACGCCACCTACCAGATTACTCTGATAGGCCCATTCTACAGGCGCGGCATACCACTGACCGATGGGCACATCCGTAAAGCTGCTTGCACCATACCGGGCAGCATTATAACTGCCGGTCTTGTTGGCAAGAACCGTCACGAACATCCCACGGGTCATACTGCTATCCGGGGAGAAGGTGCTCTGCGAGGTGCCGTTGAACAGCCCCTCATCTGTTGCGTAGTCCACAGCGTCATAGTACCAGGCCGAAGGGCGGACATCATTGAATTTTTCGGCAAAAGCATGGGCGGTCAAGGGCATTGCCAGCAGCATAGCTGCGGCACTGGCGGCGAGGAATTTTCTGAACAGGTTGCACATAGTGGGCACTCCTTTTTAGTGGTTTTGACCTTTCGGCCTACTCACACACTACCTCATAGGGTGCCGCAATGTCCAGCCCATTTTCTTACTTTTTTCTGTCACATCGACTGTTCAAAAGGCAAATCTTCATCCGGGTCGATTTCTCCCGGAGCAGGCGGGGCATCCTCATCTGTAACGAAGGGCACCTCACTTTGCTGGCCCAGCTCCCGATCGGTCACCAACTCATAGGAATGCAGGATTTGTCCATACAATTTATCCCTTGCCTCCTTGGTGATAGGGAAGAACACCGAGCGCTGAATCTCCGTGCCCTCCTTGATGTACGTCTGCTGCGGCTCTTTCACAAACGGACCGTTTTGGGAGTCGAAAATGCGGAACCCTTGTACCGCAAATGCCCTGCCGATGTTCACACTGGCAGTGGCCCGTAGCTTGCTTTTGGAGTTGCGGATGGGAAAAATCCTTACCGTCAAATCCGGGATTTCACTTGCCGCCTGGGGAATCGGCTGGCCAGCAGCGCCCGGTTCGGCGGAAGCAGCCGCCACTTCTTCGCCCACATGAATGTCGATGTTCGGCTTTTTTCTCGTTGCCATATGATCCTCCTATTTTTCATGCAATTTCTCAGCCCAATCTGCAATTATTCTCGCCACGCAATCGAACCGCTGGGGCGGCGTTAAATCTGTAAGGAATTCAAACGCATCCTGCGCCGATTCACCCGGATGCGCGAACTGCATCGCTTTCACCAGCAGCTTCATCATGTCGGTCTGGTTGCTTTCGGTGACACAGTTATCGCACAGCCGCTCCCGGCGGATGACGGCGGAATCATCATCCAGAATTTCAAAGCTGACGATGTCGCCGCGCTCCAGCCCAATCTCGTCCCGGATTTCTTCGGGAACCGTGATGCGTCCCCGCTTACCCAAAATACGCAAAGTCTTTATGCTGTCCATATATAGTCCCTTTCCTCCGGTACCTCGCCCATGAATGACATCTGCAAGGGCCGAATTTTTGAAGTATCGTAGTTTGAAACGAGGATCTCGTCGAACGTAGCGCCGGGGTCATATTTTTGCGCCATGTTGTTGATGCGCTTGACCCGCTCGATGTAAAGCCCCGGTTTGCTGTACAAATCTACAGTTTCCTGGCAGTAGTTGTAGGACATGAGCCACAGGCCCTTCACCTGCATAATGGTTTCAAACAGGCGGTAGTGGTCGGCTTCGGTGTAGATCCTGCCGGGGTAGTAGTCCTCCGTGAAAAAGTACGGGGGATCGAGGTAATAAAAGGTACTGCCCGAATCCTGCGCCGGGATAATTCTCCCGAAGTCGAGGTTTTCAATGACCACATACTGGAGTCTTGCACAGACCGCATCAATGAGCGGAAACGCCGCCCACATACTCCGGGCATTGCCGCCGAAGGTAGCGCCTTTCCCAGCATAGCTCTGCTTGATAAGCTGGTAGAAGTCTGCCGCCCACTGCACCCGGTCATGGTATACGCCGCGCTCGATCTGCTCTTTGGTCAAAATGAATTCAGCCCGGGAATTCAGGACGTAGGTTAACCGTTCCTTCAATTCCTCGGGCTGTTCCCGCACCACGCGGTAGAGGTTAATTAAATTGCCATTTCGGTCGTTCAGCACCTCTTTGACCGACCTGTCTTTGTTGAGCATCATGGTGCCCCCGCCGCCAAAAACCTCAACGTAGTTGCGCTGTCGGTAATCGCTGGGGAAGCGTTTGATAATTGTCTTGAAAAGGGCCTGCTTTCCGCCGACCCAGGGTACTAAGTGTAAAATAAAAACCACCGTCCTCCATGCTGAATTTTTTTGGTTTTACATTTCCTGCTGCGTCCCTTCCGTTTCTTCATCCTGCTGGCTGGTGATGGCCAGTTGATCCGCTGTCCGAAGAACAATTTCCTGGAAGCCATCAAGGTACGGCGAGGGGTCCTCATCAAACCCCGCATAGAGGGCATCCAACGTGTTGGGGAGTTCCAGCAGTGTTTTGGCGCGATCCTCATCGATGACGCCGGTCCACGGGGTTTCACTGAGCTCCTGCCGAGTGCCGAATTCATAGGCGCGGTTCAGCAGATCCTCCTGCGGAAGCGTTAGATGTTGTTCTTTAAATTGCTGCCATTCATCGGCCAGCTTCTTTTCCAATTTCTTCACATAGGTCAATTTCTTAGGCATAAAAATCCTCCTTGTAATTTCACATAGTTTGTTCCATTTCCTGCTCAACCACCTGGAAGGAGTCCTCTTCCGGGAACAGCGAAAGCGACCGCCCGTTGTCCCACTTCATGAGCAGGGAAGGTTGGTCATCCACGCCAATTACGGTTCCACACAGCCCCGGTTCCATGCCGGGTTCATCGTTGCACAGGTCCACCAACTCAATGCGAGTGCCTATAGGATACTGTGCTTTCACTCGCTCTACTTTCTTTCTGTCAAAGTTCATTAAGTCTACCTCCATTTTTTGGTTTCATAATAATTTGGTCGGCCGCGCCCAGCCCATAGCCCCGAATCAGCATGGCAGTGGATACCACCATAAAATTCCTGGGAGAGAGAATGCCCCGGTCAGCCAAGTCTGCCAGCACCACGGTCTTGCTGCCCGTGAGAATGTCCTTCGCCAAAGCAAAGCACACATAGGCCATGTTGCTCAGGTGCCGGGGCTGGGCCTTGCTGATGTCGATATGCTTCAAGCCCACACATTCCTCCACTTGGAGCCACAGCCGACAGTCTGCGGTCAATAAAAAAAGAGCCGCAGTAAACTTCTTACTGCAGCCCCCGTGAAGCCGTATTTCCTTCTCGAACAGTACGCCGTGCCGGTCATCTCTGAAAATCATTTTTGCCACATCCTTTCTCTGCGCTCTTACATTGTTAGTTCCATCTCTGGATTGCTGACCTCCATAATCTGCTCCAAAGACTTCCCCTTTTCCATGCAGACGAACCCGTCCCCCACGAACTGCCCTTCATGCTCTGTGATGATGGATTCGCCCATCCGTTGGAAGTCTACAAAACCCCGCGCATAGCCGTCTACACGGTATCCGTCCTCGTGTGCAACAAAATGTTTGGCTACATCCACCGCCGTTCTCGCATGGTCCAAAACCATGAAATCGTCAAAATGATCTGCCAGCTTCTTAATGCCCTCGCTGCCCTCTGCCTGGGCAAACTCCGCCACCGACAGCAGCTTGTCCTGATTCATCCAATGACGGCTAAGAGCCTCAGCAAGCCGATTGGCGCCATAAAGCCCTTCCTTCTCAAGAATGCTGTCCAGGCGCTCCTTCCACTTTTCGGTGTTAAAAACATAGACATCGAATTCCACCGAGCAGTCTGCCAAAACGGGACAGCCGAGCCTTTCAAGGGCCCTATCTATGGCAAAACTTTCTTCGGGCAGATACAGGTACTCCGTTCCACCGCCATACCGTATCTGGATGCCTGCCATGATGTCGTTCCGGCACCGGTACCATGGCAGATGGCTGCCGTCATAGAGCGTTTCAAAGGGCACTTCCTCATTTTCAAAGAGCAGGCCACGGCTCGTAGGAATGCCCCGCCCGGAAATCAGTAATTTTTTGCCTGCCTCCACGAATTCCTCGTGTTCCATGGCGCTGGTCTGAACGCCGAGATTTTTCAGATGCTGTTTCCCGGCTCCGGCCAGATCACAAAAACTGTTTATCACCGTGTAATGGGAAGTGTTTAACGATATGTTGATCAAATCCTTCACATCCGCGTTCTCAGCTAGGCTGGCCGCCGCCAGAAATTGGGCTTCCGCATTCTGGTCAAAACGGGTCATGGCCTGCGCCAGAAAGTTCAGCTCATCCATGTTTACGGTCATCCCTTCCAGCATGGAGAGCTCCTCGGGACGGATCACTCTGGTTATGGTGATTGTATTCGAATCCAGTTCCTGCCCCAATTTGCCTGCTTTGCAGGGCAGGTAAAGATTCACATCCGGGTTGCCGAGATAGTTCACTAAAATCGGTGCTTCGCTTCTTGGTGCCATATTTTCCTCCGTGTCACATATTTATTTTCATTCCATCTTCCTGTCCGAGTCTGTTGAACGGCCGGAATGTTTGCTCGTTCATTCTTGAACATTCTTCCCTGCAAAAATTTCCCCCAGAAACACGAAAAGGCCCACAGATTATCTCTGTGAGCCCTCTCAAAAATTCTTTATGCTTTTTTTCATTGCCGTGCGGATTTTTCTGTTTACGCAGGTTCAAGTCCGACCAAAAAGGGGTGGCATCTCCCAAAACGCGTCATTGCGTGACGGCCCTTTTTTCGCCTCTTGAACGCCAAAAAACCGCGCTGTGGCGCGGTTTTTTGAGGGTGGCATCTTTTTTGCTCTGTAAGCATGGAGCTACTGGTCGGATTTGAACCGACGACCTGCTCATTACGAGTGAGCTGCTCTACCCCTGAGCCACAGTAGCGAAGATAGCTTATATATTATATCGGATTCTGGGGCTCCCGTCAAGATGTAGGGAAGAAATTTTTCAAAAAAAGTGGAAAAGGCCCGGAGCGCGGGGCCCGAGCCTTTCCATCGACTGGCGTATTTTACTGGATGTCCTCGGCCTGCGCGGCTTCCGCTTCCTGCCGCGCTTCGTAAATGATTTCCCCCAGGTCCGCACCCGGCTCGATGTCTTTTAAGACCATCTTGCCATTGCTGTCCTTGTACCCCATCTGAATCTTCTCGCCGTACTTTTCTGTAAAGGAATAAATGACCTTCCCATCCTCTTCTCTTTCTTCCACCAAATCGCTGTTTATAGCAACCACAATGTTCTCACCGTCTTCTGACGTGAAAGAGAACACAGAAACCGCACTCTTAAACAGTTCCCCATTCGTTGCGGCATTAGCGCCCATAGCCAAGGCGAAGGCCAGGGCCATGACGAGGGCGGCGACGATTAAGCGGCGCAGGATAAACTTTTTGGGCTTTCTTTTGGTTTCGGTCATATCGATTACCTCCTGGATGATTTGGGGAGAAACGGTAAGCTTGGAAAATGTCTGCTTATACAACATGGTTAATTCTCCCTTTCTAATTCGCACAGTTTCTTTTTCAATTTCTCTCTGGCCCGCTGCAGGCGGGTCTGCATGGTGGAGACCTTGATCCCGCACAAAGCGGCGGCCTCCTTGACGGAGTACCCCTCATAATAATAGAGGTACACCGGCACCCGGTATTTCTTTGGCAGTTCCATAACGGCCAAAAAAAGCGAGCTTTCTTCCGTTGACTCGAACGGGAGGGACTGGGCCACCTCCTCCAGCGGGACGCGTTTGCGCAGCCACGCCGACCCCGCCAGCTTTTTCGATTCGTTCACCGCCACCCGTATGACCCACCTACGTAGGTGTTCCTCGCTTTCAAAGTCCGTCTCCGTCCGGTACAGCTTCAAAAGCACGTTCTGGGTGATGTCCTCGGCATCGGCCTGGTTCTTGCAGGAGTGGAACGCCACGCGGTACACCGTATCCCCGTACCGCCGGGCGGCCTCCTGAAAGGCGGTATCGTCCATGGAGCCACCCCTTTCTGAAAAGCTTTTCACCCATAGTACCCCCGAGGGGCCCGAAAAATCCCACTTTCCGCGAAAAAATCAAAAAAATTTTGAAATCGAAAAAAACACGGCCATATTTTGAAAAAAGCCTTGCAATTTGCCGCTACCCCTGTTATAATTTAATCTGTTATGAAATTCTAAGGCTTGCTATTTCACCTGAAGGAGGTGCAGATATATGGCAAAATGTGAATTCTGTGGCAAGGGCGTATCCTTTGGCATCAAGGTGTCCCACTCACACCGGCGTTCCAATCGGACTTGGAAGCCCAATATCCGCCGTGTAAAAGCGGTTGTTGATGGCACACCCAAGCGTGTTTACGCCTGCACCCGCTGCTTGCGTTCCGGCAAGGTGACCCGCGCGGTCTAAGGCCTCTACATGGAAAAGACTACAGGCGGCTTGTAAAGGGCCGCTTGTTTTCGTTTCGGGGAGTTGACAAGCGCGGCCAGATCGTCTATAAAAGTAACCGCTCCTAGAACCAGGGCGGTTACTTTTTATTCTTTCACCACAAACAGCACACCGCCGACGCCGCCATCCCGTCCCCGGCACCCGTAAACCCGAGTCCTTCCTCCGTGGTAGCCTTAACGCTCACCTGCCCCAGCGCCAGGCCGCAGGCGGCGGCCAGGTTCTCGCGCATTTCCGGCACATAGGGCGCGACCTTGGGCCGCTGGGCAATCAGCGTAGCATCGATGTTCCCAATCTGATAGCCGTGGGAGCGGAGCAGGCGGCACACCTCCTCCAGCAGATGGAGGCTGTCGGCGCCCTCGTATTGGGGGTCGGTGTCCGGGAAAAGACGGCCGATGTCCCCCAGAGCTGCCGCGCCCAGCAGGGCGTCGCAGATGGCATGGGTGAGCACGTCCGCGTCCGAATGGCCCAGGAGCCCCTGTTTGAAGGGCACTCGCACCCCGCCCAAAACCAACGCCCGATCCGGCACCAGACGGTGCACGTCATAACCATAGCCTACCCGCATGGATGTCCCCTCCTTTTCCGTTTCCCCCAGGAAAGCCCGGGCTGTCACCATGTCTTCCGGGGTGGTGAGCTTGATGTTCTGATAGCCGCCCTCCGAGAGCTTCACCTGGCCGCCGGCCCATTCGATGAGCTGGCAGTCGTCGGTGCAGTCCAGGCCCTCGTTTTGGGCGCGCCGGGCAGCGTACTCATACATGCCGCGCTCAAAAGCCTGGGGGGTCTGCACGGCGGAAAGCCTGTCCCGGGGCGGCGTGGCCTCCACAAACCCGCTGGCGTCCCGCAGCTTGCAGGTGTCCTTGGAGGGCACGGCCGCTGTGGACGCGCCGAATTGCAGGGCGTCCTTACAGACGTTTTCGATGATTTCCGGCGTCACAAAGGGCCGCGCGCCGTCGTGTATGAGCAGGTAGCCCCAGTCCGGCTGCAGGGCCGTTACGCCGTTCCACACGGATTCCTGGCGGGTATCGCCGCCCTCTATGAAAACGCAGGGCGTTGCGAGCCCCTCGGCGGCCTGCTGGGCGGCGTCCCGATCTTCCGGGCGGCACACCACGCAGATCTCCTCCACCCGGCTGCTTTGCGACAGGGCCTCCAGCGACCAGCGCAGCACTGGCTTGCCCCCCAAGTCCGCAAACACTTTCGAGCCTATGCCCCCCATGCGCTGCGAGCTGCCGGCCGCCACGACCACGGCCCCGAATCCTTCGTTCATGCTATGCGCTCCTTCCCGGTAAAACCTGCAAAAAAGACTTGCCAAATCGGTAACTATGTGATAAAATGATTTACGCGGCAGGCCTTTTCGTCTGCCTTATGGACCATTAGCGCAGTTGGTTAGAGCAACCGGCTCATAACCGGTCGGTCCGG
>CANTDZ010000088.1 GCA_947652665.1 uncultured Clostridia bacterium | reverse complement strand
CATACGCTTATTATACTACTTATACTACTTTTCTTCCTATTGGTACAGCTTCTTATTGTATCTGAAAGGAGCTCTTTTTGTATAACTTTTGTTTCCCACCCGCATAGCGGGTGGTTTTTGGTTTCGCCTGCGGCTCAACTATCTAAAGACATAATAGTAAGGGCCAACACATGAGTGCTGGCTCTCTTCTACTACAAGCCCCTTCCTACTGGAAAACAGCTGCCTCGGTCCACAACACGGCAGGGAAATTCAATCCGTATCGCTTCGGCGTGCCCTTTTACCATGCGATCCAGGAGCACCATTACAGCCATGTGGGCCATCTCTTTCCGGGGAATACGGATGGTAGTAAGCATGGGGGAAGTCTCCTGGCTCTCCTCGATATCGTCAATGGAAATAACGGAAATCTGCCGTCTAGCCTGGCGGCGTTTCTTTTTGAGCAGGTTTAGCACATGGACAGCTGTCACGTCATTGGCGCAGAAAACCGCGGAGAAATTGTCGGAGCTTTCCAGCAATTCCGCAAAAGCCAGGCCACCAGCTTCCCCGGTCTGATCTGTCTGCTTAATCCATCCATAGTTCATGGGGATATTGTGGCGGATAAGGGAGTTGCAGTACCCGATGTACCGGCTTTCGTAAGAGCAGTCCCCGATATACGCAATGTTCCTGTGCCCCAGAGAGATCAAGTGCTCCATGGCCAGTTCCGCCGCCTTTTTCCCGTCGCAGACCACCTCGTCCAAATTAAAATCCATGCTGTTGCGCCAAATGCCCACCACATTGCTGGTAAAGGACAGGATGTGTGCAAGCAGCTTGCGGGAACAACGCCCTAAAATCACCACGCCCTGGCCTTTTGGCAGCTCCAGCGTGCGCTTGCAGTCCAAAAGCGTTTCTTCTGTATAGATTACGTGGTCGATTGCCACATGCCGCTCCATCAACACAATTTCCAGGTTGCGGAACAGGTCATAGAAAAAAGGGTCTGCATCCAAGGTTTTGATGCGTGCCAGCACAATGCTGACGCGCTTTTGCGGACGCTCTTCCAGGGCAGGCCTGCGCAGCTTCCTTGCATTTTCATTGGGCTGGTAGCCGGTTTCCCGGGCGGCTTCAAATATTTTGTCCCGTATCTCCTTCGATGCACAGGTGGTGGAAGTGTTGTTAAGGACCCTGGACACCGTAGACGGGGATACCCCTACAATTTCAGCAATTTCTTTTAATGACATAGCCCCTCCACAAGCAAACGTTTGATTGATTTCAAGTTGACAAATACTGCTTAAAACGGTATCATTATTTTAGTCTATTATACATCAGCTTTTTGAAAAAAGCAATAGAATGCGCAAGTTTACACAAACGTTTTCTTAAAATTGCAAAGTGGGAAGGAGCAAACATGAACCGAAGAAAGGATACTCTCAAAAAAATAGGGGCGCTTGCCGTGGCCTCCATGCTGTGCGCCGGCATGCTTGCCGGGTGCAACGGCAAGCATGATGATGCTGGCAGCAGCGAAGGCAGCGATGCAAAGGCCATTACTCTCACCAATGTCTCGTATGACCCGACCCGTGAACTGTACGAAGAATATAATAAAATTTTTGCCGTCCACTACGAAGAAGAAACCGGGAGCAGAATCGAAGTCGTGCAGTCCCACGGCGGTTCCGGGGCACAGGCGCGCTCCGTGATAGAAGGGAATGACGCGGACGTCGTCACGCTGGCGCTTGCCCATGACATCACTTCCATTGAAGAGGCCGGCATGATTGAAAGCGATTGGATGGATGAATTTGAAGGGAATAGCTCCCCCTACAAATCCACCATCGTGTTGCTGGTGCGCAAGGGCAACGAGAAGGATATCCACGACTGGGACGACCTGGCAAAGGACGGCGTAGATATAATCGCTCCAGACCCCAAGTCCTCCGGCGCGGCAGACTGGGGCTTCCTGGCCATGTGGAATTATGCCGAAAGGAAATTTGACGGCGATGAACAGCAGGTCAAGGATTTTGTCGCTAAAATCTACCGTAACGTGCTTGTCATGGATTCCGGTGCAAGGGGTTCGACCACAACCTTTGTAGAGAACGGGCAGGGAGACGTCCTCGTCGCATGGGAGAATGAAGCGCTCCTATCCCTCACTGAGTACCCGGAAGATTATGAAATCATCACGCCCAGCGTCAGCATTTTGGCTGAGCCATCCGTTGCCATTGTAGACGAAAACGCGGACAGGAACGGTACGCAAGAAGCCGCAAGGGCCTATCTGGAGTATCTCTATTCGGACGACGCGCAGAGGCTCATCGGCGAAAATTACTACCGTCCATCCAACGAGGCAATTTTAGAGGAATTCCAAGACGTCTTTGACCTGTCCGTAGATTTGTGCACCATTGACGACTTTGGCGGATGGAATCAGGCGTATGCCGACTTTTTCGCAGACGATGCAATCTTTGACAAAATCTACAGCAGATAGGGGGCGGGGCTGTTGGGTAAGGCAAGAGTGACAAGAAAAAAATCCGTCATCCCAGGCTTTGGACTGACCCTCGGGGTAACCGTTGCCATGCTGTCGCTGTTTGTTTTAATTCCGCTGGCATCGGTGCTGGCCTACTCCTTCCGGCTGTCCGGGCAGGAGTTTATCCGCCTTATGACCCGACCGAACGTGGTGCAGGCTTTTGCCACCAGCATCGGCTGTGCGCTGGCTGCCGCGCTGATAAACTGCCTATTTGGGACGCTGCTTGCCTGGGTGCTGGTACGGTATGACTTCCCCGGTAAACGGCTGATGGACGGCATGATAGAACTCCCCTTCGCCCTGCCGACGGCGGTGGCGGGCATCACGCTGACCAAGATGTATTCCAACAATGGCTTTTTGGGCAGGGCGTTGGAAAGCGTTGGTATCCAGGCCGCTTACTCGAAGCTGGGCATTGTGATTGCCATGGTGTTTATCGGCATCCCCTTTGTGACAAGGGCCGTCCAGCCGGTATTGGAAAAGCTCTCCCCTTTTTACGAGGAGGCGTCCATGATGCTGGGCGCTTCTCGGCTCAGGACTTTTTGCAGCGTTATCCTGCCGGAAATCGCGCCCGCTCTACTGACCGGCTTCGGGCTGGCGCTAGCCAGGGGGATAGGCGAATACGGCAGCGTTATCTACATATCGGGGAACAGCGAGAAAAACGGGACGCAGGTCGTCTCCTACATTATCATGCAGAAGCTGAATTCCGGGAATGTGGATTATGAGGGCGCGGCGGCGCTTGCCCTGATGCTCTTAATTATTTCATTTGCCATGCTGTTCGTGCTGAATATTGTACAGCACGCTGCCAGCCGCCGGACGAACGCATAGCGCGGGAGGGTAACATGAAAAAGCAAAGCAACCCTATAGTGAAGTGGATTTTGATTGGCACCAGCGCGGCCTTTTTCCTGCTTATGCTGGTGTTGCCATTGTTTGAAGTCCTGTACCGTTCTCTAAAGGACGGGTGGGAATTATTTTCGTCGGCCCTGACGGCGGAATACACGCTTTCCGCGCTGAAAGTCACGCTGATTGCCACTGTATTCGCCTTGGCAGTCAACACCCTTTTCGGCATAATGGCCTCGTGGCTCCTTACGAAATTTGACTTCCGCGGAAAAAACATCCTGTCCGCCTTGATTGACATCCCCTTTTCCATCTCGCCGGTCATTGCAGGGCTTGCCTATATCATGACATTCGGTCGTTCTGGCTGGGCCACACCGCTGCTCAACCAAATAAATGAGTTGCTGGGGACGGACCTGTCCCTGGTATTTTCCGTCCCGGGCGTGGTGCTGGTGACGATATTCGTCACTTTCCCGTTTATATCCAGGGAAACCATCCCGCTGCTAAATACAATAGGCAGGGATGAGGAGATTGCGGCGGCGCAGATGGGGGCCTCCGGGCTTGTAATTTTCCGGGACATTACGTTCCCACATATGAAATGGGGGCTGCTGTACGGGATGATTTTATGCGCGGCCCGGGCGTTTGGGGAATTCGGCGCCGTATATGCGGTGTCAAAAGCACGGGGGAAGACCTTTACCCTCCCGCTGGAAATCGACGCACTGTATATGGCAGGGAGCGCGGATTCCATTACACAGGCGTTTGCGGTGTCTTCCCTCCTGGTGTGCATGGCGGTCATCATGCTGGTCTTGAAAAACATCGTGGAATACCACGGGAAAAAGAAAAACGCCATATAGGCTTGGGGGATGCTATGTACGTAGAAATGAAAAATATCTGCAAAAAATTTGGCAGCTGTGAGGCGGCAAAGGGCATCACCTTTGGCATTGAGAAAGGGAAGCTGACCGCCCTGCTGGGCCCCAGCGGCAGCGGCAAGACGACTCTTCTGCGAATACTGGCGGGGCTGGAACAACAGGACAGCGGGGACATACTCATTGACGGGAAAGCGGTCAACGGCGTCCCCGCAAATGAGAGGGGCATTGGGTTTGTATTCCAGAATTACGCCCTATTCCGCTACATGACGGTGTATGACAACATCGCGTTCGGGCTGAAAGTGAAAAAAATGGAGAAAAAGAAAATCCGTGAGCGGGTCTCAGAGATGGTGTCGCTTATCGGGCTGGAGGGACTGGAGAAAAGGTACCCGGACCAGTTGTCCGGCGGGCAGCGCCAGCGGGTGGCCTTTGCCAGGGCCATTGCGCCCAAGCCCGACCTGCTGCTTTTGGATGAGCCCTTTGCCGCCATAGACGCGAAAGTACGCAAGGAGCTGCGGGCATGGTTGAAGGAGATGATAAGAAAGGTGGGGGTCACCAGCATTTTCGTCACCCACGACCAAGACGAGGCGGTGGAGGTCGCGGACGATATCTTTATCCTCAACGAGGGCAACTTGGAGCAGACGGGCAGCCCAAAGGACATCTACAAGCATCCGCAGACGCCCTTTGTGGCGGAATTCATCGGCACGTCCACGGTGCTGGAAAGCCTAACTGGCTTCAAGGGCTTTGAGGATGCCGCCCCAGGCAAAAAGGCCATCGTGCGCCCGGAATTTGTGGAAGCCTTTAAGAGCGACAACCAGAAGTTCAAAAGCCTTCTCCATGCGGTGGAGTACGGGACAGTAGAGAACATCGCCTTCCGCGGCAGCTATTGGGAGGTGACGTTGTCCGTAAACGGCATGCAGCTGACCACAAACCGCTCTTTGGAAAGGCGCGATATCGCAGTTGGGGAGAAGATGTGTGTTCTGCTGTACCGGGCCTATGTATTTGATGGAAACGGGGCGGAGATACGCAAAAACAAGCTGCTGGAAGGGGTCGACATCGAGGCACTCTAGCGGCAATAAAAGACGGGGGCTTGATGCTGAGATGCAGCATTAAGCCCCCTGTTGGGTTTTCGATTCGGTTCAATCCCCTATGATGCGGCGGGCTTCGTCCAGCACGTACTGGGTGGCTTCCTCTACGGTAAGATTCTCCGTGTCCACCACGATTTCCGGATGCTCTGGCGGCTCATAAGGGCTGGAGATTCCCGTGAAATTGGGGATTTCCCCTCCCCGCGCTTTCTTATAAAGCCCCTTTACGTCCCGGCGTTCGCATTCCTGCAAAGAAGTGCTGACGTAGATTTCAATGAAATTGCCCTCGCCAATGATCTGCCGCGCCCTGGCCCGGTCGCTCTGGTAGGGTGAAATGAACGCGGTCAGCACTATGAGCCCGGCATCGTTCATCAGCTTCGCCACCTCGGCGATGCGGCGGATGTTCTCAATGCGGTCCTGTTCGGTAAAGCCCAGGTTCTGGTTCAGGCCCATGCGGACGTTGTCGCCGTCCAGAAGCATGGTAAAGCGGCCCTCCAGGCTCAATGTCTTTTCTATCTGGTTGGCCAGCGCCGACTTCCCCGCTCCGGAAAGCCCGGTAAACCACAGCGTAACAGGCTTCTGGCCCATTTTTGCGGCGCGGATTTCCCTCGTGATGTCCAGCTTCTGCCAGGTCAAGTTCTCCGAACGGCGCAGGGAGTGCTCGACCACGCCGCAAGCAGAGGTCATGTTGGTGATGCGGTCGATAAGCACAAAGCTGCCCATCTCCCGGTTCCTAGCAAATGCGTCATAGGCCACGGCTTCCGCGGCAGCGATGTCGCACAGGGCCATCTCGTTTTTGCGGAGTCTTGTGGCTGCCAGCTGCTCCCCAGAGTTGATATCGACCTTGTGCTTGATGGCCATCACCGTGGCGGGCACCAGCTTGGTCCCCAGCTTTATCAGGAAGTTTTTTCCCTGTACCAGTTCCGCGTCGTCCATCCAAAGGATGGACGCGGTGAACATATTGCTCACCGTCAGCCCCGCGTCCCGTACCAGCACGCAGCCGCGGGATACGTCCACCTCCCGGTTCAGCTGGATGGTCACGGGCTCGCCCCGGCTGGCGGAATCCACCTGCCTGTCTGTCAGCAGGATGGAAGAGACTTCTGCTTTCTCCCCGCTGGGCAAGACTGTGACCGGGTCGCCCACGGCTACGCTGCCGGCCGCTATCTGGCCCTGGAACCCCCGAAACGTGTGGTTTGGGCGGCAGACGCGCTGCACAGGCATGACAAAGCCGCCGGCGTCTTCCCCTTCCTGTATATCCACCTGTTCCAGATATTCCAGCAGGGTAGGGCCGCGGTACCAGCCCATTGCCTCTGAACGGTTGGTGACGTTGTCCCCTTCCGTGGCACAGACGGGGATGGCCGTGACGTGTTCCAACTCCAAGTCCACTGCCAGTTTCCTGATGTCCTTTTCAATCCGCTTAAAAACCTTCTGGTCATAGTACACCAAGTCCATCTTGTTCACGGCAAAGACGAAATATCCTATCCCCATCATGGCGCAGATCCTGGCATGCCGCCGGGTCTGCTGGAGTATGCCCTGGGAGGCGTCCACCAGCAGCACGGCAAGCTCGGCAAAGGACGCGCCCACCGCCATGTTCCGGGTGTATTCCTCGTGGCCGGGGGTGTCCGCCACGATAAAGCTCCGGCTTTCCGTGGTGAAAAAACGGTAGGCCACATCGATGGTTATGCCCTGTTCCCGTTCCGCCATAAGCCCGTCCAACAAGAGGGAGTAGTCGATTTTGCCGTCCCGGCTGCCTACCTTGCTTTCCAGTTCCAAGGCGCGCTCCTGGTCGGCAAACAGGAGCTTGGCGTCGTAGAGCATATGGCCGATCAGCGTGGATTTCCCATCGTCTACACTGCCGCAGGTGATGAATTTCAACAAGCCCTTCATTTTAGAAATACCCCTCCCTTTTCCGGCGTTCCATGCTGCCCGCTGCTTCGTGGTCAATAACCCGGCTTGTCCGCTCCGAATTGACGGCGCCTAGGGTCTCCGTCACGATAGCCTCCAGCGTATCCGCTGTGGACTCGATGCCGCCTGTCAGGGGGTAGCATCCCAATGTGCGGAAACGAACGCTTTTATACTCCACCTTTTCGCCGGGGAGCAGACGCATTCGGTCATCGTCCACCATAATGATATTGCCGTCGCGGTACACCACCGGGCGCGTTTTAGCAAAATACAAGGGCACTATCTCAATTTTCTCCCGGGCGATGTACTGCCAGATGTCCTTCTCCGTCCAGTTTGAGAGGGGGAATACCCGGATGCTTTCACCCTTATGGATTTGCGTGTTGTACTGCTTCCACATTTCTGGACGCTGGTTTTTGGGCTCCCAGGCCTGCTCGGCGTTGCGGAAGGAGAATATCCGCTCCTTGGCGCGGGACTTTTCTTCGTCCCTGCGCCCGCCACCGAACGCTGCCGTAAACCCGTACAGCGAGAGCGCCTGCTTCAGCGCCTGGGTCTTCATGATGTCTGTATAGGCGGAGCCATGGTCAAAGGGGTTGATGCCCTGTTCCACGCCTTCCCGGTTGGTGTAGACCAACATTTCCAGACCTTTTTCTTTGGCTATCCGGTCCCGGAACGTGATCATTTCCTTAAACTTCCAGGTAGTGTCGATGTGCATGAAAGGGAAGGGCGGCTTTTCTGGATAGAAAGCCTTAAGCGCCAGGTGCAGCATGACCGAACTGTCCTTGCCGATGGAATAGAGCATCACCGGCTTCTCACACTCCGCGGCAACTTCCCGCATGATGTAAATCGCCTCGGCCTCCAAGGCGTCCAGGTTGGAATACGTTTTTCCCATGGGTATGTAAATCCTTTCTCCAAACTATGCGGTCACTCGAACCACAGCTTTGACAGGTCTTTGTTAAGCATCTTTTCCAATTTGCGCACGCTGGGCCGGTAGAAATCTTCCAGGCGCTTCTGCTGTTCTGGGGTCATCTTGGGATTGTAGATTTTCTCTGCGGCTTCGCATAGCTCGCCTATGCGGAACAGCTGGTTTTCAATCTCATTGGCGCGGGCCAAGGCAGTTTCGGGGTCGTCTAGGATGCGCCAGCTGAGATGTTTTTCTTTCTCATCCATCAGCACAGCGTTTTTCCTCCCCAATTCAATACCTTTTTGATCTGCCCAGACATAGTCTCCCGAGTTTTCCTTTGGAAAGCCTTGCTCATAAGTTTCTACAGAACCAACAAAATGGAGAAACGCATTAATCTTCTCTGCAGGGTTCTGGACAAGTTCCTCAAAAAGAATCACTTGGATTTGTTCCATAGGATAATATCGATGGAAGTCTTCCAATATATTTGCATAGTCAAAATACAATTCTTGCTCCTCTGGCAAAGCAGTGATGTAATCATCAAACATAGCTTCGCAATATTTTCCATATTTATCATAATGAAACTGACCGTTGCCAAATCGGTTGTACATCTTAAAAAGGGAGTAGGTTGCCTTTACC
>CANTDZ010000087.1 GCA_947652665.1 uncultured Clostridia bacterium | reverse complement strand
TCGTGGGAGCGGGCCCCTCCCATCTTGGGAGGGGGGAGTTAACGTACCAGGTGAATATAAGCAGAAGGAAAAAGTCATAGGGCTGTGTGTGATTTTTGAAGGATTGGCGGGCGCGGCCTTTTTTTTCTGCTCTAAGCCTGAATCCCTTTATGTTTCTCGTACCGTAAAAGATGCAGTTTCCTTTCTCCATACCGTATGTTATAATGTTCTTCAGAGGTGATAAAAATGGATACGCATGACATCCGCTGCTTCCGCCGGGTCTATGAGGAGGGTAGCCTAAACCGGGCTGCCCGCCAGCTATTCATCTCGCCCCAGGGGCTGAGCCGGGTCATCCAGAAGTTGGAGGAGGATTTGGATGCCCAGCTGTTTGACCGCACCCAGAAGGGCATGGCTCCCACCGAATGCGGGGCGTATCTTTATCAAAACAGCCAGGCGCTGCTGCTCCTTCAAGACGAAATCGAAGCGGGCCTGCGGCGCATACAGTCCCAAAGCCGCCAGCTGAATTTAGGCTTTTCCTGCGGGGTCTTGAACGTTTTCCCTTTGCACAAATTGGATGAACTGCAAAACCGCCTGGGCCCCGTCCCCCTGCGATGGGACGAGCGGGACACGGAAGAAGTCACCCAGGGCGTGAAGGAAGGCCGGTACGACGCCGGCTTTGTCATCGGCCAGACAGCGGAGCCAGGCCTATGGGCCCGGGAGCTCTACGCAAAAAAGCTGGACGCCATTGTATATGAGGGCCACCCCCTTTATGGGCGGGAATCCCTCTCCATCGGCGAACTGCAGCAGGAGCGCTTCATCACCCTCAACGAAAAATTTTACAGCTACCACAGCTTTGTCCAGCGCTGCCGGGATTTTGGCTTCACTCCCCAAATCGTGATAAAGACCATGGAAAGCCCCCTCATCTACCGTTTCTGCCGGGAAGGTTTAGGGCTGGGTGTCGATGTGGACATCCACCAAAGCGAGGTGAGCCTTCAGGGGCTGCGCCGGGTGCCCCTCATGGACTCCATCCCCTGGAAAATTTATCTGATCCTGCGGGAAGACCGCCTGGAGGAAAAGGCCTTGCAAACTGTGCAGGAGGTTTTCCGGCCATCAACAAAATCGTGATATCCGCCGCCATTCCGTTGATAGGAGGGCGGCCTTTTTTATGGTATAATCAGACTATAAAAAACCTCGTGCAAAGGAGAATCCCTATGGAAAGAAAATTCCCCCACCTGTCCAGCCCCATCCAAATCGGCAATGTGACCTTCCGCAACCGAATGTTTTCCGCGCCCATGGGCGGTACGGATATCACCAACGACGGCTGTATCGGCCCAAAATCCACAGCTTTCTATGAGCTGCGCGGCAAGGGCGGCGCGGGGGCCGTCACGGTAAGCGAATGCATGGTGCACCCCCAAACGGACGGCTCCCACGCCTACCACCTGGACACCGCCATACTCAACTCTTTGGCTTCTGCCACCTACACCGCCGACGCCATCCGCCGCCATGGGGCCATCCCCAGCCTGGAGCTTTCCCACTCCGGTATGTACGCCGGCACCTATATGACCGATAAATCCAAGCAGCACGCCATGAGCCAGTGGGGCCCCAGCGACACCACCCGTCCCGACGGCGTGCCCGTAAAGGCTCTGACAAAGGAAATGCTGGCGGAAATCGTAGAAGCCTACGGCAACGTGGCCGGGCTTGCCAAGCGCGCAGGCTTTGAAATGCTGATGATTCACGGGGGCCACGGCTGGCTTTTGAACCAGTTTTTCTCCCCTTATTTCAACAAGCGCACCGACGAATACGGCGGCTCTTTGGAGAACCGTTGCCGCTTGGCCGTGGAGGTGCTGAAAGCCGTGCGGGAGGCCGTAGGCCCCGGCTTCCCCATCGAGTTCCGCATGAGCGGCTCCGAGCTCTTTGAGGGCGGCTATGATTTGCAGGAGGGCGTGCGCATCGCCCAGCAAATCGAGCCCTATGTGGATTTGATTCACGTGTCGGCAGGTACATACCAGCGCGGGTTTGGCGACACCCACCCTTCCATGTTCAAGGAGCACGGCTGTAACGTCTACCTGGCGGCGGAGATAAAAAAGCACGTCTCTGTGCCCGTGGCGACCCTGGGCGGCCTGAATGACCCGGCCCAAATGGAGGAAATCATTGCAAGCGGCAAGGCTGATGTGGTGTATATGGCCCGGGCCCTGCTGGCAGACCCCTTCCTGCCCCGGAAGGTCATGGAAAACAGGGATGAGGACATCGTGCACTGCCTGCGATGCTTTACCTGCATGGCCGAACGCGCCGCTACCGCTACCCGGCGGTGCACGGTCAACCCGTTGATTGGCCGGGAGATGGAGGGCTGTGAGATCGCTAAGGCTCCTGTGAGCAAAAAAGTGGTGGTCGTAGGCGGTGGCCCTGGGGGCTTGAAAGCGGCCCACACAGCGGCTTTGCGGGGGCACCGTGTCGTCTTGATGGAACAGGATAGCGAATTGGGCGGCATCCTTAAGAGCGAGCAGGCTATCCCCTTTAAGCAGGAGATGTATCAGCTTTCCCAGACCTTCGCCAAGCAGTGTCGGGATGCCGGGGTGGAAATCCGCCTGAACACCAAAGCTGCAAAGGCCAATGTAGAAGCGGAAAACCCGGATGCTCTCGTTATCGCGGCGGGTTCTGCGCCGCTGGTGCCGTCCATCCCCGGGCTTGACGGGGAAAATGTTACCATCGTCAACAACTACTATTTGGAGAAGGACAAGGTTGGCGATAACGTAGTGGTGCTGGGCGGCGGCCTGGCCGGGTGCGAGTGCGCCATCCATCTGTCCCAGGAGGGCAAAACCGTGCGTCTGATAGAAATGCGGGACGCTCTGGCCCCCGATGCCAACGTGCGCCACCGGCCCCTGCTTCTGAAGGAAATCGAGAAAAATGTGGCGGTTTTTACGGGCCACAAGGCCGTGAAGGTCACGGCGGAGGGGGTTCTCTGCCAGGACAAGGACGGCAAAGAAGTGCGGATTGAGGGCGGCTCGGTGATATGCGCCCTGGGCCAGCGGGCCCGCCGGGATGTGGTGGAGGAATTGCAGGACAGCGCCCCTTATGTGGTTTCCATTGGGGACTGCGCGAAGGTGGCGACCATCACCCAGGCGGTGTACCAGGGATACCACGCGGCGCTGGATATTTGAGGTAAGGGGGAGTGGAGCGCTATGCCAATAGGCGTTTTGATCAACATGGCTGCCATTTTTATCGGCGGCATCGCGGGGGCGCTGGTGAAGGACAGGCTCAGCGGGCGCATCAAGGACAACATCAATATGGTTTTTGGGGCGTGCTCCATGGGGATGGGGGTCAGCACCATTGTGCTGATGGAAAATATGCCCGCCGTGATTTTCTCCCTGATTGCAGGCACGGCCTTGGGGCTGGTCATCCGGCTGGGTGAGAAAATCAACCGCGCGGCGGGGTTGATGCAGAAAGCGGCGTCTAAATTTGTGAAAAGCCCCGGCACAGCCCTTTCGGAAGAGGAATTTATGGCCACGCTGGTGACGGTCATCGTGCTGTTCTGCGCCAGCGGCACGGGCATATACGGCTCCATCGTCTCGGGCATGACGGGGGACCACAGCATCCTCATCGCCAAATCCATTTTGGGCCTGCCCACGGCGCTGATTTTCGGCTGTTCCCTGGGCGTGGTGGTCTCGCTGATTGCCGTGCCCCAGGCGGTGGTGTTCCTACTTTTGTTCTTCTGCGCACGGCTGATTTTTCCCTTGACCACTCCGGCTATGATCAACGACTTCAAGGCGGCAGGCGGGTTTATCATGCTGGCTACGGGTTTTCGCATGATTAAGGTGAAGATGTTTCCCACGGCGGACATGATACCCGCCATGGTGCTGGTGATGCCCGTAAGCTGGCTGTGGGTGGAATACGTCCTGCCGCTGGTGGGGTAGCCGCTTACTTTTTGCGCAGATGGATAAGCCGCACCTCGTGCGGCTCCAGCAGCACAGAGAACAGCAGACGTCCGCTCTCATCCACCCGGTAATTCTTAAACTGATATTTGGGTATGGCTATCCGATTCAGATACTCCTGCTGGGGCAGGGTGACACGCTCTGGCGCGCCTATTTCCATCCAAATGTCGTATGCACTGCCAAAATTGCGGTTGACAAGGCGGGTGTGCATCTCATAGAATCCCGGCTCCAAGGCTTCCAGCACAAAGTGGAAGCTGCGGGGCCCTTTCTTTTCAAAGCCATAGTAGCGGTCGTAAATACGCTGCTCTTCCGTAGGCAGCTGGCGGGTCAGGTGGGTGTCCCGGTCATAGTGGCAGTAATGATAGAGCATCAGCGTGATCCCGTCCCCCTCTTCTGTCCGAGTCGCCATATAGCCCTCCCCCTGGGCGATGACCTGGCCGTAGAAGCGGCTCAAGAGCGCCAGCGCGTGATAGCCCGCTTTTGGGAACCCTAAAAAGCTCACCACCCCATGGCCTCCATGGAACACATTGGGGTTCATCAGCGTCCGTTCGGTAAACTCCGTCAGGGACACGGAAGCCCCTAAAAACAGATCCGCGTTCTCCAGCACATTTTTTACGATCCACGCCGACTTAAAACAGGTATCGTTGCCCAGATCCCGCTGCCAGATGGTGCTGGCCATCATGCTCAGGGAAAGGGGCAGTTCTGCAAATCCTTCCTCACAAAGCACCTTCCGCACCGCCTCTGCCTGGTGGCGCACCACATCCGGGTCGTAGCTGACAGGCACGGGCTCCTCCATTTGGTCCTGCCGGTGGTCTACCAGCTCCTTTTCCGCCGTGGGCAGGTCGATGCTGGCATAATCGCACCCAAAGTTTTGAAAGACCAGCTCGTCCGGCAGGCAGCCGTTTTCCCGGCAAAAGGCGAGCATCCTGGGCAGGGCCTTATTCCCCGGAAGCGTGCAGATGCCCATATCCAGGCCAAAGCCTGTGATATAGGCCCCCGGCACCACCTGGCGGATGGCCTGGTAGGTGGCAAGATAAAATTTCTGGTATTCTTCCAGAGTGAAAACGCCGTAAAACTCATAGAGCGCCTGCTCCATGAAAAAATGCCAGGTCTGTACTTCCTTCATGCCATAACGCTCTACAAAATGGGAAAGAAGTGCCATAATGACTTCTTCCCAACGGGCCAGGTCGCCGGGAAGGCTCATGCAGCTGCTGCCGAAAAAATTCTTCTCCCCTTTTACCAGCTCGGGAGGCGTGTAGTCCAGTCCCATCCACGGAGCCGCGCCTGTAGACAGAATGAAGTCCAGCACCATGTCCGCATAGTTAAAGTTGAGACGGAGGTTGCCGTCCGGGTCGGTCTGGTAAAGGTTCATAGCCGAGTTTAAAATGCCGTGGAAGGCAATGTATTGGCACCCTACCTCTTTTACGGCACGCCGCAGGGCATTGCGGATAGGCTCAAGCAAAAGGTCGCTGGCATATCCCGCCCCCAGCGCCCGGTTGTGGGGCAGACGCAGGGGCGCGCCCTTTCTCCTGGCGTTTACAGGCACGGCCTGCCCGCCGTCCAGGGTTTTCGAAAACAGCAGGCTGCGGTCATCCCGGCTGGCATGGCGTGTCAGGCTCATGTACGAAACATCCCTTTGGGCGGCATTGGGCACAGGTGCGGCCCGGTGCAGGCGGCGGTATTTCCCCGGTGTACAGCCAAAATGCTGCTGGAATGTATATATGAACGAATTGGGGAAAGCGAACCCGCTCTGTACGGCAATTTCCGTCACGGATTTGTGGCTGTGGAGCAGCAGGCCCTCCGCCATATTCAGCCGCATATCCCGGACAAATTCAGAAAAGACAACCCCCGTCAGCTGCTGGAATTTGCGGGACAGATAGCCGGGCGACAGGAAAAAATGCTGGGCTACCGCCTGCCGCGACAAATCTTCTCCCAAATTATCCTGGACGTAGGACAGCACCTCACGCAGCCATGAGATATCCGCTTCGGATACGGAATATGCGTGGCTGTCCCCTCCAAACCCCTGCTGCAGCACGCCCAAAAGGGCATAGAGACAACTTAGACGGAAGGAAAAGGTTCCATCCGGATTTTGATATTCCAGGAAAAGTGTTGCCAGCTTTTCCCGCAAAAATTCCAGATATACTGCCTTTTCCGGGTGCAGGGCGCTGCAGCAGGCAACGCGTCCCAGTCCGGCTTGCTTCAAAGGCCCTATGGGTACATATAGCGACAGGGTATGCCCGCCAGGCTCTTTATTAAGTTCGTGGGGCTCAAAAGGATTAAATACAGCTACCCCCTCCGGCTCCAGAACAAAATGCCAGCCTCCCACCGTGACGCCAACACGCCCGGTAAGAGCGTATAGCACTTCCAATTCCTCATGCAGATGTATCCCCTCCTGCGGGCAGTCGGTTTCAAAGCGGATTTCTTTCATGGGGATTCCTCCTTTTCTCTATTGTACCCGTTCCGCTGTTTTTTCGCAAGGGAAAAGGGAACCCGCAGGCTCCCTTCCCTTCTTTCATTATTTTGCAAATACTTTTGTGGGGTCGTAAATAATGTTGCCCAGGCCGCCGTCCAGCCGGACGTGGTTCTCGGTCTTTTTCGCCATGCGCAGGGCGTGGCCCATAAAATCATAGGGCTGCCAGTCGTTTTTGCCTGCCATAATTTCACCGCACACGGCAATCACGCCGTCCAATATACCTTTGCCGACAGTAGTCGGCCCATGGGAAAGCATGACCGTATCCCAGCGGCCCTCCTGCTTTTTCAGCTCCAGCAGGGCCTTTTGGTAGTCCTCCACGCAGCTGGATTCCTGGTCCCAGAGGAACACGGCGGAGTTGCAGGCATCGCCAAAGAGCACTGTGCGCTCCTCCCGGTTGAGGATGCAGGTCATGCCCTGGGTATGCCCCGGCACGTGGATGGCTTCCAGTGTCACGCCGCCTAAATCAAAGACCTGTCCGTTTTCCAGCGTCAGATAACCGGTGGTACGCTCAGGGGCAAAGTCTGCCAGGGGGATGTCTTTGCCCGTGGTGAAGTGGGCATAGTCGGTTTTCATGTCCATGGTGGCGTGATGTTCGACTAAATCCCAGTCGTTTTTGTGCAGCCAGACCCGCTCAAAGGGAGCCGCGCCCCCCGCGTGGTCACAGTGGCCGTGGGTGAGGATGACCTCTACGGGCTTATCGGTCAGGCTGTCCACACAGGCTTTCAAATTGCCCGCCCCGGTGGCTGTGTCGATGAGAGCGGTTTTCTCGGCGCCCTCTACCAGAAACACCGCCACGCCCGTGATATCGGTGATTTTCGTGGTGCTGGGGCTGATTTTTTCAGAAGTAAAATATTCCATAGCTCCCTCCTTAATGCTCCAGCGCGCCCCGGCGCTCTACCAGCTCCTTGCGGATTTGGGGCAGCTTCTTTTCCAGGTCGAACTTCCAGCAGAAGAACATGAGCCCGGCATAGAACAGGAACGGCGCCCAGCGGAAGAAGATGTTGATGCCGTTGACAGCGCTTTCGGGCTGCTGGGGCAGTTCGCCCTTATAGCCCATGGCGGCAATGACGAAGCCGAAAAGGGAGGTCAGAAGGCCCTGGGCAATCTTGATGGAAACGGAGTTTGCAGAGAAGAGCATGGCCTGCACGCGGGTGCCGCTCTTCCATTCGCCGTAGTCTACGGTATCGGCTGTCATGGAAGCGGCCAGGCCCATGGGGATGGAGAACCCAACGCCGCGCAGGACAGCGGTAGCCATCAGGCCCGTAATGTTGCCCACCGGCATAAAGAGGAAAATGATTTGCGCCACGATCATGATGCTGGTGCCTACAAAGGCCATGCTGCGCTTGGAGAACTTGCCCAGAAGCGACGGCATGATGAGCATGATGACAATGCCGGGCATATTGCAGGCCGCCACAAAGCCGCCCATCAGACCCATATTGCCCTCAACGGCATTGAGATAGTAAACGGAAATGGACAGGTTCATGTACAGCACCATGTTGGTGCACAGGCTGAACAGCACGCACATAAGCCAATACTTGTTGGTCACGGCGATTTTCAGGCTGTTCCAGAAATTCTCTTTATTCTTGGGGGGCTCCACACGCTCGTGGACGAAAATCACGTTGAGTGCCAGGAAGAACAGGCCGATAAGCCCGAACACGGCAATGGACTTGACCCAAGCCATCTGGCTGGTCTGCCCGCCAAAGAAGTTGACCATGGGGGTGATAGCGCTTGCCATGACCGTCTGGGTAATGGCGGCAAAGAGCATCTTGAACACCATCATCTGGGAGCGGTGCACCGGGTCGTCGGTGACATAGGTGGCCAAAGAGCTGTGCGCCAGGCCCACAAAGGTGAACAATACAGTGTTGAACAGGTTGTAGGTGACGAATATGTAGGCAATCTGGATGCCCATGCTGGCGTCTGGCACAGTGAACACCGCTAAAACGGACAAGGCCATAGGAATGGACCACTTGATGAGGATTGTCATGCAGTGGCCCCACTTGCCCGAGTGGGTGTCAATCCACCGGCCCGCAATCAGGTCGGACACGCCGTCAAAAATGCGGGAAATCAGGATGACCGTGCCGATAATAGCCGGGTTTACCAAAATGACGTCTGTGTAGAAGAACATGACGTAAGAGCTGAACAGCGTATACATCACGTTCAAGCCTACGTCGCCTGTGCCGTAGATGACTTTCTCCAGCCAGGACACTTTTCCATACTTCTTTTTTTCCATAGGATAAATACCTCCTCATTTTAGGCAGCTACGCTACCTTTTGTCAATATATAGTATAAACTATCCCGTGGGAAAAAACTTTTGGCCTTGTGTCCAGTTTGAGAAGAAATTGTGCTGTGTTTTTTTGACTGATTCTT
>CANTDZ010000086.1 GCA_947652665.1 uncultured Clostridia bacterium | reverse complement strand
GAACTATCAGTGTGATGTCACAAATATTGTCAAGGCATATGGTATAATAGTTGCAGTTGAAACTATATAGCTTGAGAGGATGGGTAAATTGGAAGAAAAGCAAACTGTAATGCAAAAAATCAAGCCGTATTTGGGAGACAAAGCTTTTTATAAGCAAGTAGTGGCCATCGCCCTGCCGATCTCCCTGCAAAGCCTCATTACCATCGGCGTGAACATGATGGACACCATTATGCTGGGCAGCTTGGGCGAGGTGGCGCTGTCGGCTTCGTCGCTGGCCAACCAGTTCATCAACATATTCCACATTTGCTGTATGGGCATGGGGATGGGGGCCTCCGTTCTGACCTCCCGCTTCTGGGGTATGCAGGACAAGACGTCCCTGCGCAAAGCCATTACGATTATGCTGCGGCTGTGCTTCAGCATAGGCCTGGTCTTCACCCTGGCGACTATTATCACCCCGGAAGGCCTCATGCGCATCTACACGGTAGACGATACCATTATCCAAGCCGGTGCCGGGTACTTCCGGTGGTCGATCCCCTGCTACTGGCTTTTAGGCTTTTCGCTCACCTGCACGATCGTGCTGCGCAGCGTAGGCCAGGTGACGCTGCCGCTCATCAGTTCCATAGCGGCATTTTTCATCAACATATTCTTTAACTATATGTTCATCTTCGGCAAGTTCGGAGCCCCGGCCATGGGCGTCGAGGGCGCGGCCCTGGGCACGCTCATTTCCCGCATCTTCGAGTTCGCGTTTATCTGCGGCTATTTCTTTTTCATTGATAAAAAAATTGGCTACCGCATCAAGCATATTTTCCTAAAGTGCGGCGACCTGGTAAAGGACTACCTGCGCATTAGCATCCCCGTCCTGGTCAGTGACGCCCTCCTGGCCTTTGGCAACAGCGCGGTGGCCATGGTCATGGGGCGCATAGGGGCCAGCTTCGTTTCGGCTAACGCCATCACGATGGTGACCCAGCAGCTGAGCACCGTGTTCATCCAGGGCATCAGCAATGCCAGCTCCATTATCACGGGCCACACCCTCGGCAAGGGGGAGTACGATAAGGCCCAAAAGCAGGGCGTCACCTTCTTGGGACTGGGCCTTGCTATCGGCATACTGGCCGGCGGGCTCATCATCGCCATCAGCGACCTGGTTATCAGCGCCTACAACATCAACGCTGAAACCCAGGCCATTGCCCAGCAGCTCATGACGGCCGTAGGCGTGATCGTAATATTCCAGTCCATGAACTCCATCCTCACCAAAGGCGTGCTCCGCGGCGGCGGCGACACGAAGTTCCTTATGTTGGCCGACGTCCTGTTCCTGTGGGTTGCCTCTATCCCGCTGGGGTTCCTGGCTGGGCTGGTGTGGCATCTATCCGCGTTCTGGATTTACACCTTCCTGAAAATCGACCAATTCATCAAAGCAATCTGGTGCGTGTTCCGCCTGGGCAGCAAAAAGTGGATCAAGCGCATTTGACAAAAGGCGGCACGCCTTTCGAAATCCCAAGAAAGAAGGTACTTTTATGATCTTACACGTACTGGGCAGCTGCTCCGGCACCGAGCCCTATCCTGACCGCCATCATACCAGCGTCACCCTGGAGACGGGCGGCTCCCTCTACTTTTTCGACGCAGGGGAAAACTGCTGCCACGCGTCTTACAACCTGGGCCTGGACCAGCTGGCCACGGAGGGCATCTTTATTTCCCACACGCACATGGACCATGTAGGCGGCCTGCCCCACCTGCTGTGGAACCTGCGCAAGCTGTGCACCATCGCCCCGGAAAATCTGGAACGTATGCGCGGCCGGAAAATCCCCGTATACATCCCGGACCTGGACGTGTTCGAGGGCATCTGCAAGATGCTCCTGGGCAGCGAGGGCCACTACGAGACCGTCTTCGAGCTGGAACCCCATCTCATCGCAGACGGCATGCTATGTGAAAACGGCTTGAAAGTCGAAGCTTTCCACAACCTGCATCTGGGCACGCCTGCCCCGGGAGAGGCCTGGAAGAGCTTCTCCTTTACCGCCGAGGCAGAGGGCAAAAAAATCCTCTATTCCGGCGACTTCGGCGAGCTCCCGGAGCTTTTGCCCCACGCCCATCACGCCGACCTGATCTTCTTGGAAACCGGCCATCACCGAGCGTACATCCTCTGCCAGGAGCTTCTGGACAGCGGCATCGATTTCGGCAAAGTTGTGTTCTACCATCACGGCGTAGAAATCCTCCGCGACTATGAGGGCGAGCTGGCCCTGGCCAAGCAGGTGCTGGGCGACCGCGTCTTGTTCACCAACGACGGCAGCCGTATCGAGCTGTAAAATTAAATTTAATGGGCGGCGCGCTTGCGCATACGGGCCAGGGCCACCAGCATGGCGATATTGGCCGCTTGGATGGCGATAGAGCCAATGAGAACAGGGTCGCAGCTTCCCGTCATGTCATAGACAACGCCGACCAGCGTCATGAACAGGGCCGCGCCTATATTGGCAAAGCTTTGGACGATGGAACAGGCCGTGGAGTATTTTTCCGGCCCGAACACGCCGCGGGTAAGCAGCGGAATCCCAGCCCCGCCTACGCCGTACACAGCGCCGAATACAAAGGCAATGCCCACGGCCAGCACGGGCGCTCCGGCAGGCAGGATGAATAGGACGAACATGGCCACGGCGTTAACAGCCAGCATGGCCCCATTGGCGAAGAAGGGGCCTTTGTGGTCGCTGAGGACGCCAATGAGGAGCTTTGAAACAATGTTGCCCACCATGCCTGCCGAGACCATCATAGCCCCGATTTGGGCGGAATACCCAGCGGCTTCCGCCACGGTGGGGAAGTGCTGGCCCACGCTGGTTACGCCGCAGGATAAGGCCGCGAACGTACAAGTCAGCAGGACTGCGGGCAGATAAAGCTTTACCTTCCCGGACTGGCTCTGAGCTGGCATGGAGAACCCCTCCATGGGCCCGCCCAGCGGGGGCAGGGAGACCTCTTGGGGCGTGAGCCGCAAAACAAGCACGCCTGGCAAAGAAAACGCCAGGGTAAGCACGGCCATACAAATAAACGCGAATTTCCACCCGGCGGCCTCAATGATAGCCGAAAAAACCGGGCTGAAAATCGCGCCGCACAGGCCGCTGAAGGACAGGGTTATGCCCACAGCCAGCCCGTAATTTTTGAAAAACCAGTTGCTGATAATAGTGGTGACGGCAATCACGCCGAAAAACGTAACGCCGATGCCCTTGACCACGCCCAGGATATAGAAAGCCCAGATGTTAGTGGAAAAAGCCATCAGCAGGGCCGAACCGGAGCCTAATAGGGCCCCTATCCCCAGGTAGACCCGCAGGGGGAGCTTTTCCAGCATTTTTGCGGCCATGGGGGACAGCGTCGCTGTGGCCAGCATGGCCAGGGTGGCGTGGGTGGCAATAGCCCCGCGCCCTACCCCCAGGCTGGCCGAAACCGGGACATAAAATACACCGATGGAGTTGGTCAAGACGCCGATTGAACCGCCGATCAAGCCGCAGCAGCAGACGAGCGTGAGCCAGTAACGGGCGTTGGAGCTTTTTTTCATGATTTACACATCCTCATCCCAATCAAATTCTATAAGGAAGTATAACATACATTGGTTGATTTTGTCAAATTTTCACGATGAATGGGAAGCCTCCTCAAGCGCTATAATAAGCAGCAGGAGGGATGCGAAATGTTTTTGAATAAACGGAAGATCGTGCTGGTGGGCACGGGCATGGTGGGCATGAGCTTCGCCTACGCGGCCCTGAACCAGGCGTTATGCGACGAGCTGGTACTCGTAGACATTGATAAAAAGCGCGCCATGGGAGAGGCCATGGACTTGAACCACGGTCTGGCGTTCTCCAAAGCCAGCATGAAAATTTACGCAGGCGGCTATGAGGACTGCGCCGACGCCGACCTGGTAGCCATCTGCGCCGGGGTCAGCCAGAAGCCGGGGGAGTCCCGCCTGGACTTGCTGCGCCGCAATGCCAAAGTTTTCCAGTCCATTGTGGGGCCGGTGGTGCAGTCCGGCTTTGGAGGCATCTTTCTTGTAGCTACCAACCCGGTGGACATCATGACCCGCGTGACCTACGAGCTTTCCGGCTTCAATTCCGCCCGTGTGCTGGGGACGGGCACAACCTTGGACACGGCCCGGCTGCGCTACCTTTTGGGCGAATATTTTTCCGTCGACCCCCGCAACGTCCACGCCTACGTCATTGGCGAGCACGGCGACAGCGAGTTTGTCCCCTGGAGCCAGGCCATGCTGGCCACAAAATCGGTCCGGGCCATCTGTGAGCACTCAGGGGGCAAGTTCAGCCTGGAGGAGGTGCAGGGCCTCAGCTGCCAGGTGCGGGACGCCGCCCAGGAGATCATCGCCGCGAAAAGCGCTACCTATTACGGGATCGGCATGGCCATGGTGCGCATTGTGCGGGCGATCCTCTCCAATGAAAATAGCGTATTGACCGTGTCGGCCCGGCTATGGGGCGAATACGGCCAGAAGGACGTGTACGCCGGCGTGCCCTGCATCGTGAACCAGGGCGGCATCGACCGTGTCCTGGAGCTGCTCCTGGAGCCCCAGGAGCAGGAAAGTTTCGACGCCTCCTGCGGGATTTTGCGGGAGAGCTACGAGGGATTAAAGCTATAAAAAACGAAAGGCCCCCGGCAACCCGGAGGCCTTTTCTTTATGCAGTTTTACAAGCTTTTCTATAAACCCGGTGGTACGAAATGCCCAGCAGGAGCATGGCTCCCAGCCACCCCAGGGGGTTAGCGAAGTACACCGCCCATTTGCCCAAAAGCCCCGGCAGCAGCGTCACCGAGAGGATGCGCAGGCCCAGCTCCACAAAGCCGGAAAGGGTAGGGGCAAAGGTGCTTCCCATCCCCTGTAGGCCGGAGCGGTAGATGCACAGCAGGTACATCAGGGGCATGAGGATGGCCAGAACCAGCAGGTATTCGTACCCGGTTTGGGTAATCTGCTGCAGGTCGCCGGATTCCCCCGCCACCAGCAGGCCAATCAGCTGCCTGCCGCAAAGGGCGGCGATCACCGCCATGCCGCCAGCCCCCGCCAGGGAAAGCAGGATCGTGCACCGCAGGCCGTCCTTTATGCGGCCCATTTTGCCAGCACCGAAATTTTGGGCGCAGTAGGTGGCAAAGGCCCCGTCCAAAGCGCTGCCGGTGAGGGAGATCAGCCCGAAGAACTTTTCGGTGGCCGCCATGCCTGCCACAAAAAGCTTGCCGTGCTGGTTGATGGCCGCCTGGACGAACAGCCCACCCACGGCAATCACGCCGTTGCGGAAAGCCGGGGGCCCGCCCAGACGCAGCAGCTCCCGGAGAAGATGGGGGGCAGGGCGGAAATCCTGGCGTGCGAGCCGTATTTCCGGGATGTCCCGCATCCGTAGGAAACAGTAGGCGAAGGAGCCCAGCTGGGCCGTCACAGTAGCGGCGGCAGCTCCGGCCACGCCCCAGTGGAAAACGCCCACAAAGAGCAGGTCCAGCACAATGTTCAGCACGCAGGAAGCTACGTTGGCCATGACCGGCGCCTTGCTGTTTCCCAACGCCAAAAGAAGCGTGCCGGTAAGGCGGTTGGCCAGGGTAACCACTGCGCTGCCGTACATCCAATACACATAGATCAGCGCCCCCGGAAGGATGTCAGCCGGAGTATCCATCAAGGAGAGCACCGGCTTTGCGCACAGCAGTCCCGTGCCTGTGAGCACGGCGCATACGCCACCCGAAAGCAAAATAGCCATCGCAACCGACCGCCGCAGCTCGCCGTGGTCTTTTCGGCCGAATAATTGCGCAAAAAGCACGCCGAACCCCTGTACCAGCCCAATAATGATCTCAAAGACCAGCCAGCTCAAAAAGTTTGCCGCGCCGACTGCCGCAAAAGCATCTACCCCAATAAGCCGCCCCACAATGGCGCTGTCAGCAGTCGTGTAGAGCAGCTGGCATAAGCTGCCCAGCATCAGTGGTACGGCAAAGGCCACTAGCAGCCCTAAAGGCCGGCCTTGTGTCATGTCTGTTGTTTTTTTCATTTTAGAAAGCCTCTTTCTCAAATTTTATTTTTTTGAATCCAAGAAAGAGGCAGATACACCGGGTAGCTGCCGAATCAACGACATGATGTGCCCCATGTTCCCCTGCCCGGCAAACCGGCCAGCGTCGAACATATCCTCATCAACGCTTTCCCAATAAAGCTTGTTTTCGTCGCCTTTGACCGTCACGGGGCCATTGAGCTTCCCCACGTAGACCTCCAGGCGGCAAGGGTCGTGGTGATAGATGAAATCCATGAAATGGAAAAGCTGGATGTCTTCTTTGGTGATGGATGTCTCCTCCCAAAGCTCCCGGTAGGCGGCTTGGAGCCCGTCTTCTCCCGGTTCGATTTTCCCGCCCACAAAATTCGACAGGCCTTTGTAGGGTTCCTTGCGGCGCTTGCACAGGAGCACCTTTTCTTCCGTTTCATCCAGCACCACGATGATGTTGAAGTTTTTCACTTTATCTCCCTCGCTTTCCCCGCGAATAAGTCGAATTCCTCCACGCCGGCGCATTCCCGGCCGGAAAAGGTGAAGTGTACCGCCCAGGGCATTACGTGCCGGATGCGTTCAAATCCCTCGAGCCCAAAGGCAGGGCGCATGGTGTGCACTAGTACGCTGAGCGCCGTGCCGTGGGAGCCCACCGCCACCCGCCTGCCATCGTATTGCGCGAGGATTTCCTCCAAGCATTTCACCATGCGTTCCTGCACCTGGCCCAGGGATTCGCCGTCCGAAAGCTTATAAGAAAAATCCGCCCACTGCCTGCGGGTAAAGCCCTCGAAGTCCTCAATCCATCCGCTGTCAACCCGGCGCTCCTGCAAGCCCTCCATCGTAACGACCGGCAGGCCGGCGCTCTGGGCAAAGGGGAGTACGGTATCTATCGCCCGTTTGAAAGGGCTGGAAAGTACGGCATCGATCTTTTTGCCCTGCAAATATTCTGTTACCAAGCGGGTGTCGGCCTGGCCTTTGGGGGTCAGTTCCCGCAAGGCGTCGTCATGGTTCTCGTAATTGGGCTCACAGTGCCGGATGAAATAGATTTCCGTCATAGTCTTCCTCCCATTCCCAAAGGCCCAGCATCCCTTTGGCCGGGACAGGGCATTTTAATACTTCGATACCCTCCAGCATCCAGGCAAACCGCCCGGGAGCATACTCGCCGCAGAGGCGTTCTATCGGACGGCGCTCCATCTTTTGCAAGAAAGCTTCGTCCATTGGTACGCAGTCTGTAAGCATACAGCGGCAGACGATATGTCCGTAATGCATCTGCGCACCAGGGATTAGGGCCAGCAGCTCCCGGATGTGCGGGTCTTTTTCGTTTATTTTGGCGGCACTGGCATGCAGATAAAGAGGCCCCCGATAGCGGGTCCGCCAGCTGCGTGTTTCGATTTGCTTTTTCCCCTCTGTAATTAGGGAGGCCCAAGGTTCCCGCAAGCTTAACACCTTCACAGCTTGGCTCCTGCTGTCCGAATATCCTCAATCAGCGCCCGGACATTCTCCTCCTTTGTAGCCCAGCTGGTACAGATGCGTACGGCCGTGTGCCCCTCATCGACTTTCTCCCAGAAGGAAAAGTGGTATTTCTTTTCCAACTCCTGGAGCGCGGCGTCCGGGAAGATGAAGAACTGCTGGTTGGTGGGGGAGGGGGCATACTCTGTAAAGCCGTTCTCCTTGCAGGCATCGGCAATCTCATAGGCCAGCCGGTTCGCCTTTTCGCATATATTATAGTATAGCCCGTCCTGGAACAGTACCAAAAACTGCAGCCCCAGCAGGCGCCCCTTCGCCAGCATACCGCCGTTCTGCTTGATGGCATAGCCGAAATCCTGCTGCAGATCGGGATTTGTAAGTACCGCCGCCTCGCCGAACAGAGCCCCGCATTTCGTACCGCCAATGGTAAAGGCGTCGCACAGCCGCGCCATGTCGGCCAAGGTAGCGTCTGACCCCCGGGCCGTCAGGCCATAGCCCATCCGGGCACCGTCGGCAAAAAGGTAGAGACCCCATTTCCGACAGACCTCGTGGAGGGCTTCCAGCTCGGCTTTTGAGTAGATAGCGCCGTTTTCCGTGGGCTGGGAGATGTAAACCATTTTAGGCTGTACCATGTGGATGGGAGGCATACTGCCAGCAAAGTGCTCAGCCGCCGTCTTTTCCACCTGAGCCGCCGTCAGCTTGCCCTCCACGCCGCAGGGCAGGGCCAGGATCTTATGCCCCGTGGCCTCCACCGCGCCGGTCTCGTGTACATTGATGTGCCCCGTCTCCGGCGAAATGACCCCCTGGTGGGCACGCAGCGCCGATCGGATAATCGTAAAGTTAACCTGCGTGCCGCCCACCAAAAAATACACCTGGGCCTGCGGGGCCTGGCAGGCCTGCAAAATAAGCTCCTTGGCCTGGTCGCAGTATGTATCTTCACCGTAGCCGGGCGTCTGCTCCAGGTTGGTGGCCAGCATTTTCTCCATGATTTTAGGGTGTGCGCCCTCGGTGTAATCGCAGTTAAAGTAAATCATTTCCTTAATTTCCTTTCTTAGATTTAATTGAGTTTTTTATCATAACCGCCGTAGGTTTCCATCGTTTCCTGGGAAATAAACAGAAGATTATAGCTCAAACGGCCCCGCTCCTCTTTTGAGATGGTCATATAATTTTCCAACCACTCCAAGACAGTCCGTTTGCTCATATACATCCCGTGATCCATGGGCAACTGCTCAAACCATTGCCACCAGACATCCGGGTCCAGGGCATCCTCTTCCACGGTTTTCTGAATATCGGGGTTGTTCCGCATTTCTTCCACGTAGGCTTCTGTTTCCG
>CANTDZ010000085.1 GCA_947652665.1 uncultured Clostridia bacterium | reverse complement strand
GCCATCAACTGGCTGACCAGCTACTCCAACTACATGGACACCATGCAGGACTGGTTTAACAACAACGCCGGCGAGGACTGGATTACCCTGCGCAACAAGCTGATGCGTTTGCTGCAGGACGAATCCGAGCTGGAAGAAATCGTGCAGCTGGTCGGTATGGACGCCCTGAGCGCCCCCGACCGTTTGAAGCTGGAAGCCGCCCGGTCCATCCGCGAGGACTTCCTGCATCAGAACGCTTTCGACGAGGTGGACACCTACACCTCCCTGGAGAAGCAGCACGACATGATGGAGCTGATCATCGCCTACTACGAAAAGGCCGCCGAGGCTTTGAGCGAGGGCGCGGACATCAATACGCTGATCGACTTGCCTGTGCGCGAGCAGATCGGCCGCTTCAAGTACACGGAGCCGGAGAAGGTAAAGGAAGTCTTTGCCGCCGTCTCCAAGCAGCTGGAGCAAGAACTTTATGACGCCAAACAGGCAAAGGAGGAATTCTGATGCCAAAGGAATATAGGACGATCCAAGAAGTCGCCGGCCCTCTGATGCTGGTGCGGGACGTGGAGAACGTCGCTTATGACGAGCTGGCCGAGATCGAGCTGTTTAACGGCGAAAAGCGCCGCTGCAAGGTGCTGGAGATCAACGAGGGCAACGCCCTGGTACAGCTGTTTGAAAACTCCACCGGTATCAACCTGAGCAATTCGAAGGTGCGCTTCTTGGGACGCAGCATGGAGCTGGGTGTCAGCGAGGATATGCTGGGCCGCGTGTTCGACGGCCTGGGCCGCCCCATTGACGGCGGGCCCGACATCCTGCCCGACCACCGGGCCGACATCAACGGCCTGCCCATGAACCCCGCCGCCCGCAACTACCCCCAGGAGTTCATCCAGACCGGCGTTTCCGCCATTGACGGCCTGAACACCCTGGTGCGCGGGCAGAAGCTGCCCATCTTCTCGGCCTCCGGCCTGCCCCACGCCCAGCTGGCGGCGCAGATTGCCCGCCAGGCCAAGGTGCGCGGCACCAACGACCCCTTCGTGGTTGTGTTCGCGGCCATGGGCATCACCTTCGAAGAATCCAACTTCTTCGTGGAGAGCTTTAAGGAGACCGGCGCTATCGACCGTACCGTTATGTTCGTGAACCTGGCAAACGACCCGGCCGTCGAACGTATCGCGACCCCCCGCATGGCGCTGACCGCCGCCGAGTACCTGGCCTTTGAGAAGAACTATCACGTACTGGTCATCCTGACCGACATTACCAACTACGCCGACGCCCTGCGCGAGGTTTCCGCTGCCCGTAAGGAAGTCCCCGGCCGCCGCGGCTACCCCGGTTACATGTATACCGACTTGGCGCAGATGTACGAACGCGCCGGCCGCCAGAAGGGCAAGACCGGCTCCATCACCATGATCCCGATCCTGTCCATGCCCGAAGACGACAAGACCCACCCCATCCCCGACCTGACCGGGTACATCACCGAGGGCCAGATCATCCTCAGCCGCGAGCTGTACCGCAAGAACATCTCGCCGCCCATCGACGTACTGCCCTCCCTGTCCCGTTTGAAGGACAAGGGCATCGGCGAGGGCCGTACCCGCTTGGACCATGCCGCCACCATGAACCAGCTGTTTGCCGCTTATTCCCGCGGCAAGGACGCCAAGGAACTGATGGTGGTTTTGGGCGAGGCCGCTTTGACGGAGATCGACAAGCTGTACGCCAAGTTTGCCGATGCCTTCGAGACGGAGTACGTGTCCCAGGGCTATGATTCCAACCGCGACATCGAGGAAACCCTGAACCTGGGCTGGAAGCTGCTTTCCATCCTGCCCCGAAGCGAGCTCAAGCGTATCAACGACAAGCTCCTCGACCAGTATTACGGAAAGGTGTGATGACCCTTGGCCGGCACACAAATCAACCCTACCCGCATGGAGCTGACGCGCCTGAAAGGCAAGCTGGCAACCGCTACCCGGGGGCATAAGCTCCTAAAGGACAAGCGCGACGAGCTGATGCGCCAGTTCCTGGACAAGGTGCGCGAGAACAAGCGCCTGCGGGAACGTGTGGAAGAGGGCATCCAGGCTGCCAACAAGAATTTCCTGCTGGCTAGGGCCGGTATGCAGGATCAGGTACTCAACACCGCCCTGCTGGCCCCCAAGCAGCGGGTTTCCCTGGAGAGCGAGGCCGAGAACGTCATGAGCGTGGAGATCCCGAAGTTTACCTTCAAGACCCGCTCGCCTGACCAGAACGACATCTTCTCCTACGGCTTTGCGTTCACGTCCAGCGACCTGGACGGGGCGGTGCAGTCTTTGGCCGACGTGTTCCCGGATATGCTGGCCCTCGCCGAGTGCGAGAAGGGCTGCCAGCTGATGGCGGTGGAAATCGAAAAGACCCGCCGCCGCGTTAACGCCCTGGAGCACGTGATGATCCCGGAGCTGCAGGCCAACATCAAGTACATCTCCATGAAGCTGGATGAGAACGAGCGTTCCACCCAGATACGCCTGATGAAGGTCAAGGACATGATGCTGAAAGAAGCCCACGGCTACGACGACCCTCTCAACTAAAACAAAAAGCGCCTTGCTTTGACGGCAGGGCGCTTTCATTATTTGTCCGAAAGGGCAAGTAAATGAAAGGAGCCCCGGAGAGTTGTCGCTCTCCGAGGTTCCTTTTTTGGTGACTTATATGGGCTTTATTCAATAGCTTACAAATATTATAGCAGGCTTCTATCCTGTTGTCAACCAAAAAAGCAGCGGCAGGTTTTCGCCTGCCGCCCACTTTTTATTCCTCGGTAAACTGATCCTTGCCCAAGCCGCACAGGGGGCAAACCCAATCCTCGGGGATGTCCTCGAACTTGGTGCCGGGCTCGATGCCGTTGTCGGGATCGCCCAAGGCCGGGTCGTAGCGGTAGCCGCAGGCTTCGCATACATATACCATGTGTTCTGCCTCCTTCCCATGATATTCCCTATTATGATATGCCCTTTGGGGACGTTTTTTATTCCAAATTGGAAATATATGCTTTAAAATAAAAATTTTGTCTTCAGTCCTCCGCTTTCCCGTTTTGCACTTTTCTTATATTTTTTCCTACGATACCGATTGCAAATCCAGTGTTTCTGTGGTAAAATAGTTTCAAAAGAAACGATTTTTGTAAAGGAAACCTTGGCTTTTTATGAAAAGCTAGGGTTCGCCACACGCAGCGTTACTTTGGAAGCAAAGCTATAAAATAGCTATTTGTTTTAATATTCTTTTGGAGGAAGAATCGCTATGAAACTCGGTATTATTTCCCAGCCCGAAGTCCAGAGCTTTGACCATGCCAAAGAGCTAGGCCTGGATTTCGTGGAATTTGACTGCAACCCCACCGCCTTTTTCGGCCGCCCTGTGGAGCAGCTCCACGCCGTCAAGGAGGACCTGAAAGCCGCCAGTGAGCGCACCGGCGTAGAGGTCGGGGCCGTAGGCCGCTGGGCCAGCCGCATCCTGGACGAAAAAGGGGAAGTTATCCCGGAGGAGTGGGAGGCGGTCAAGTCCGTCATCGATTTCGGCGCGTATCTGGGCGCCAAGCATTATCTGTGCAGCTGCGCCTATGTGAAGGAGATTTCGTATTATCAGAACATCACCTGCGCGATTAAGGTGCTCAACGACATCGTCGCCTATGCCAAGGAAAAGGGCATGGAGTGCGCCATTGTCAACTGCATCATGGGCGACAACTTCATCCGCACCCCCGAGCAGTGGAAGCTGGTCCTCAGCGAAGTGCCGGGCCTGGGCATCAAGTACGACCCCAGCCACAGCTTCGTGCACGGCGGCCAGGACGGCGCATACCTCACCGAGGGCCTGGAGTGGGGCAAGCACTTTAAGTACTGCCACATCAAGGGCGTCATCCAGCGGGGCGAATCCCGTGAGCCCGATATGTGGTACAAGCGCGGCCTCATCGAAAAGTACCCCGAGCTCAAGGAGGAGTTTGCCGCCAGCGCCAGCCACATGGACAACGACTGGTATGACAATCCCCCTGCCGGCATCGATGTGATCAACTGGCGGGCGTTCTTCGCCATCCTGTACAAGTACGGGTATGACGGGTACCTGGCCATCGAGCCCCACAGCCCCACCTGGCGCGGGGAGAAGGGCGAGAAGGGGTTGAAGTACACCATTAAGTATATCCGCGATTTGATGCTGTAAAGTACATAAAAAAAGCCTGCCCTCACCCGAGAGCAGGCTTTTTTCTATCTATTTCAGAATCCGGCTAAGTAGTACCGGGGGTCGGTCCGCACGCCATTTGCGTAAACCTCAAAATGCAGGTGATTGCCAAAGGACTGCCCCGTAGAGCCCACATAGCCAATAATCTGCCCGGCTTCTACATACTGCCCCGCATACACGGCCAGCGAACTGCAATGGGCGTAGCGGGTGGAAAAAGTCTCGTTGTGCCAAAGGAGGACGTTGTTGCCCCACGACCAGTGGTACTCGGCCGAAAGCACCTGCCCCGCCTGGGCCGCTACAATGGGCGTGCCGTATCCCGCACCGATGTCCATGCCATTGTGGGGGCCGTTAAAGTACATATCGCCAAAGTTGCCGGTGATGCTGCCATAGCCCACCCCGGGCAGGGGCCAGCCGGGGGCAAAGTCACCCCGCAGGTTCACGGTACTGCCGCCGGGGTTGGGGGACACCGGCTTTCCGGCGGCGGCTTCGGCCTCCTTGCGGCGGCGTTCTTCCTCGTTGCGCTGCTCAATAAGCCGCTGGAGCTCGGCTTCCAGGGCGGCGTCTTCCTGTTCGTTCTGCTCAATGACCTCCTGGGTCATGAGCTGGCGCTCCTCCAGGTCGGCGATGAGGGCGTCGTTTTCCGAGTAAAGGCCGTTTAGCTCCTCTTGGGCGGCTTCCAGCTCCCGCTTGACCTGGGCCTCCTCCTCGCGCATCTGCTGCACGCGCTCCCGGTCGGACTGGGTCTTCTCCAAATATTCCTCAATCTGCTCCACCATGCGCTTGTCGTGCCGGGCCACCGCCGCCATCATTTCCGTCTTCATAGCAAAGTCCGTGAAGCTCTCGGAGCTCAGGAGGATTTCCAAAGTACTCACCGAGCCCGACATATACAGCGCCTTCACCCGCTGGGAGAACAGGGACAGGGTGTTCTGATACTCCTGTCGGGAAAGCTCCAGCTTTTTCTCCAGGGCTGTGATCTCCGCGTCCATCAGCTGGATGGATTCCCGGGACACGTCGATCTTCTCCTCTGTCAGCGCGATTTTCTGGCTAAGGGCCTGCTGGTACTCCACGGCCTGCTCCTCGCTGGCCCGCAGCGTCTCCAGCTGCTGTTCCAGCTGCTCGTGCTCGGCGGCCAGGCGTTCTTGCTCGGCCTGCACTTCCTCAATGGTCTTGGCCAGGGCGTTCCCCGGCAGAGCCAGCAGCAGGGCCAGCATCAGCGCCAAGACCCGCATCCGGCGTGTGGTTTTTCTCATACGTCTCCCTCCTTTTGGAATCTTGCCTTTTGGGCGTTGCGGTTTACAGTTTTAATCTCCTCCGGGCTGAGCGCCAGCTTTTTGTATTCCTCCCGGAGGTTGGTGCCCGAAACGGTCGTGTTATCGGTATTCACCGTACAGCAGACCCCCTGGGCCAGGTATTCCCGCAGCGGGAAATCGGCAGGGGAGGCCACCGCCTTTGTCTGCACGTTGCTGGTGAAACACAGCTCCAGCGGAATTTGGCGCTGGGCCAGCTCCTTGACCAGAGCCGGGTCCTCCCGAGCGCGAACCCCGTGGCCAATGCGCGAGGCCCCCATTTCCAGTGCGGCCCAGATGCTCTCAGGGCCTGCCGCTTCCCCGGCGTGGATGGTGTAGGGCACCCCCAAGGACCGGGCGTAGGCGAAGAGCTCCCGGTATTGGGAAGTGGGGTACAGGGCCTCGGCCCCGGCCAGGTCGCAGGCGCAGACACCCCTGCCCTGATAAGCGGCGGCCGTAGCGATGGTCTCGCGGTTAAGAGGCTCATCGGCGCCGCGCATACAGCATAAAATAGCGGGGGCAGGAAACCCGGAGCGCGCTACCCCCTTACAGACCGCCTCCACCGCCTGGCGCTGGGTGAGCCCTTCCCGGGTGTGCAGCTGGGGCGCAAAGCGGACCTCCGCATAGTCCAGGCCTTGGGCCTGCAGCTCTGTACAGAGGGCGTAGGCGGCACGCTCCAGGGCGTCGGCGGTTTGCAGCAGGGCCAGGGGCAGGTCGAAGCGCTCCAGGTATTCATTCAGGTTCCGGCAGTCTTGGGGGGCGCGCAGGGCGGCTTCCAGATTGCCGGGCAAGGGAAAATGCTGCCCCTGGGCCAGCTCACGGACCAGCGCCGGGGGCAGGGAGCCGTCTAAGTGCAGGTGCAGGTCGATCATGGAGGCCACCTCGTTTCCAGTAGTTGACATAAAGTTATTGTAGCACAAAGCACGGAAAATGTCAAAACCTGGCGGAAAATATTAGAAAAACCATTGACAACGGCGTTAGATAATGCTAATTTAATTAAGAACCGAAAGAAAGGAGTGGGGAGTTTGGAGAAAACACTACAGGAGGGCTCGGCCGGGCAGGTGTACCGGGTGCAGGGTTCCCAGCTGCCCTTGGCGCTGCGCAGGCGCCTGCAGGCGCTGGGCATGACCTCGGGCTGCCCGGTGCTCATTTTGCGCAAAAAGCCCCGGGGGGCTATGATCATTAAGGTGCGGGGCGGCCGGTTCGCTTTGGGGCGGGCCATCGCTTCCCGCATCCTTGTGGAGGAGGCGTGAGCATGGAACTTCTGTCTATCGGGTTTGTGGGCAACCCTAACTGCGGGAAGACGACGCTCTTCAATGCCTACACCGGCGCCAACCTGAAGGTCGCCAACTGGCCCGGGGTCACCGTGGAGAAGAAGGAGGGGCGGTTCCGCCTGCACGACCATGAGTACCGCCTGGTCGACCTGCCCGGGGCCTACAGCCTGACCTCCTACACCATGGAGGAGCAGGTCACCCGGCAATACATTTTGAGCGACGAGGTGGACGTCATTATTGATGTGGCCGACGCTTCCGCGCTGGAACGCAACCTTTATTTGACTTTGCAGCTTATCGAGCTGGGCAAGCCGGTCATTTTGGCGCTGAACATGATGGACATCGTGGAGAAGCGCGGCATGGAGATTGACACCCACCGCCTGCCGGAAATGCTGGGCATCCCGGTCATCCCCGTGTCGGCCCGGCGCAAAACAGGCCTGGACATCCTCATGCACGCCGCCGCCCACCACAAGGACGGCAGCGCGGAGGAAATGCCGCTGATCCACCACCACGACGGGGCGGGGCCCCAGTCCACCCGGCACCCACACGAGCACCACAAGGAGTTCGCCATGGTGTACAGCGATGCCATCGAGGACAAAATCGACCAAGTGGGCGAGCAGCTCCACAAGCAGTACCCGGAGCTTACAAATCTGCGCTGGCACGCGTTGAAGCTGTTGGAAAACGACCCGGAGATTACCCAGGCTTACCCCATAGACGGCGGGCTGCTGGACCGCAGCTACGAGCAGGAGATCATCAACGAGAAATACGACTTCATCAAGGAAGTGGTAGACGAGGTGCTGGTCAATAAGGACAAAAAGGCGGCGGTCACCGACAAGGCCGACCAGGCGCTGACCCACCCGGTGTGGGGCCTGCCCATCTTCCTGCTCATCATGGCCATGGTGTTCTTTTTGACGTTCACCATCGGCGACTGGCTCAAAGGCTATTTTGAGATGGGGCTGGAGTTCTTCTCCGGGGCCGTGCTCTCCGGGCTGGAATTCTTAAACGTAGCGCCGCCGCTCATTTCCCTGCTGGTAGACGGCATCATCGCCGGCGTGGGCGGCATTTTGACGTTCCTGCCGAATATTGTCATCCTGTTTTTGGCTCTGGCCTTTCTGGAAGACAGCGGCTACATGGCCCGGGTCGCCTACGTGATGGACGGCATCATGGGGCGGCTGGGGTTGTCGGGGCGGTCGTTCATCCCCATGATTTTGGGGTTTGGATGCACGGTGCCCGCCATTATGGCCTCCCGGGCGCTGGAGAATAAGCGCGACCGCTTTAAGACCATGCTCATTACGCCGTTTATGTCCTGCAGCGCGCGGCTACCTATTTACGTGCTGTTCTCCCAGCTGTTCTTCGGCGGGTACGCCATGCTGGCCGCCTACTCCATGTATGTGCTGGGGCTGCTGGTGGCGGTGCTGGTGGCGCTGATCCTCCACCTGTTCGACCACAAAAAAGCCGCCCTCTCCGGCGGCAGCTCCCTGCTTATCGAGCTCCCCGAGTACAAGGCCCCCAGCGCCCACACCATCTTTATTTACGTGTGGGTGAAGGTCAAGGACTACCTGACCAAGGCGGGCACGACCATCTTCGTGGCGTCCATCTTCATGTGGTTCCTCTTGAACTTCGGGCCCCAGGGCTACTCGGAGGACATGGCCCAGACCTTCGGGTCGAAAATCGGGCAGTTTATCGTGCCGTTCTTTGCGCCCATCGGGCTGGGGTTCTGGCAGATTGTAGTGGCGCTCATCGCAGGCATCTCGGCCAAAGAAGTGGTGGTGTCCAGCTGCGCAGTGCTCTTCAGCGTGTCAAACCTCACCTCTCCCGCCGGCATGAGCGCCCTTTCCGGCGTGCTGGCCTCCATCGGCTTTGGGCCGCTGAACGCCTACGCGCTCATGACCTTCTCGCTGCTGTACGTTCCCTGTGCCGCCACGCTGGCGACCATCAAGAAGGAATCCGAAAGCTGGGCCTGGACAGGGCTCACGGCCGTGTTCCAGATTGGCGTGGCGTGGGTGGTCACCTTTGCGGTGTACCACATCGGGCTCTTATTCTGTTAAACATAGAAGCACCGCAGGCCCCCCGCCTACGGTGCTTCTTCTTTTTACAGGAGCGATGCCACCAGCTCCCCCATTTCCATACAATTTACCAGCTTGGCCCCGCAGCCTTCCGTGTAGATGTCGCGGGTGCGGGCTGTTTCCAAGGCTTTGGCAACGGCCCCTTCTATGGCATCTGCCGCCGGCGCCTCGCCAAAGGAGTAACGCAGCATCATGGCCACGGACAAAATGGTGGCCATGGGGTTGGCGGCCCCGGTCCCGGCGATGTCCGGCGCGGAGCCGTGGATGGGCTCATACAGCCCAAAGCCGCTGCCGCCCAGGCTGGCCG
>CANTDZ010000084.1 GCA_947652665.1 uncultured Clostridia bacterium | reverse complement strand
GATGAGAATCATTTTGATTTGATTATATCTGATTTTCTCGCACATATAACAGACGAAAAACCGATTACGGCCAGACAGTGTGTGAAGGCTCTTGCACAGGTAGGCTTGGCAAAGCCGCAGTATATTCCAAGGATATTGTCTGGCTTCAAGGATGCCGATTTATCAAAGTACAAAGACAGTATGCGTCCGTTGATCGAAAAGGACATGGAAGAAACCAGAATAATATTAACAGCACAACACGACATGGCTCAAGAGTGAACCATCGTCTCCATATTATAAAATCTAACAAATACAAAAGGAGTTGTTTGTCATGACCAAGAAAGAACGCGTCATCGCCGCCATCGAGAAGAAGCCTGTGGACCACGTACCCGCCGGGTTCTCCCTGCACTTCCCCGCTGACAAGAACAGCGGCGAGGCCGGCATCCAGGCCCATCTGGAGTTTTTTAAGGAGACCGACACGGACATCCTGAAAATCATGAACGAAAACCTGGTGCCCAGCTACGGCACCATCAAGGCCCCGGCGGACTGGGCCTGCATCGGCAAGATCGACGAAAGCACGCCCTTTATCCACAAGCAGCTGGAGTTCACAAAGGAAATCCTCTCCCGCTGCGAGCCGGATGGCTACACCATGGGCACGCTCCACGGCATCACCGCCTCCACCATCCACCCCATCGAGCCCGTCTACGGCTACAACCCGGTGCGCACCCTCCTCACCGAGCACCTTCGTGAAAACAGCCAGCCCGTGCTGGATGCCATGTCCCGCATTGCCGAGGGAATGTGCAGCCTGGCCCACGGCTACAAAAAAGCCGGGGTCGACGCTGTCTACTATGCGTCCCTGGGCGCCGAGCACCGCTGGTTTACCGCCGAGGAATTTGAAAAGTGGATCGCCCCCTTTGACAAGCTCATCCTCTCCGAAATCCAGAAGGCCGGGTGCAAAGCCTTCCTGCACATCTGCAAGGACGGCTTGGACATGGAGCGCTATGCCGGTTATAACGACGTCTGCGACGTGGTGAACTGGGGCATTTACGAAGTCCCCTATTCCGTGGAGGACGCCAAAAAGCTGTTCCCGGGCAAGGCTATCATGGGCGGCTTGGCAAACCGCAGCGGCGTCATGGTAGAGGGCACCGTGGAGGAGCTGGCCCAAGCGGCCAAGGACACCGTTGCGCGCTACGGGGGGACCGGCTTCATTTTGGGCGCGGACTGCACCCTGCCCACCGAAATCGACTATAAGCGCATCCGCGCCATTGTGGAGGCCCTGCGCTGATGGAACGCCGGGTTTACAGCAAAAACGCTGATTTTCAGAAGTTCCAGGTACTCAAAACCAACCGCCAGAAGCGCCGCCGCTACGGCGAGTTCTTCGTGGAGGGCGTGCGCAACATCAACGAGGCCGTGGGGTGCGGTTGGGAGATCGCTTCGTTCCTCTACGACCCAGACGCCCCCTTGTCGGGCTGGGCCCGGGAGATGCTGGCTTCCGTTAAGACCGCCTGCAACTACCTGCTGGCCCCGGCGCTCATGAAGGAGCTCAGCGGCAAGGAGGACACCTCCGAGCTTTTAGCCATTGCCAAAATGCGCCCCGACGACTTCTCCCAGCTGCACGTTCCGGAGAACCCCCTCTGGGTTCTTTTCGACCGCCCCTCCAACCGGGGCAATCTGGGGACGATTTTGCGTTCCTGCGACGCCCTGGGGGCCAGCGGGCTTATCCTTACCGGTCACGGGGTCGACCTGTACGACCCAGAAGTGGTGGGAGCGTCTATGGGGTCGTTCTTCCGGGTGCCGGCCATCCGGGCGGCGGATAACCGCTCGGTGCTGGAATTTATAGAGGGGATGCGCGCCCAGTACCCGGGCCTGCGCACCGTAGGGACGACGGCCCATAAGCAGTCTCCCCTGTACGGCGAGGACTTTACCGGCCCCCTGCTGCTGATGATCGGCAATGAGACTGACGGCCTCTGCTATGCTTTTAAGAACGCCTGCGACACCCTGTGCACCATCCCCATGGCCGAGGGCTGTGCGGCATCGTCCTTTAACGTGGCCTGCGCGGCGACCGTGCTGCTCTATGAGGCCACACGCCAAAGAAACGGAGTGTAAATGTATGGAGTTCCAAGCTTTTATAGATGAAATGAACCAGTTCCAAACCCGGCAGAAAATTGAAAACTACCGCCGCCTGAACCGCTTTGCAAAACCCCATCAGGTGGTGTTCACGGGCTCCAGCCTGATGGAGCAGTTCCCCTTAAACGAACTCATCCAGAGGGAAGGCCTGCCGTTTTTGGTGTACAACCGGGGCATCGGCGGGTTTGTGACCCAGCAGCTTTTAGAGGTGCTGGACGTGTGCGTCCTGGACTTGCGCCCGGCTCATGTGTTTATCAACATCGGCACCAACGACATGAACGGCCCGGATTTCTCCCTTTCGGATATTATGGGCCGCTATGAAGCCATTTTGCAAAAAATCAAAGAGGCGCTGCCCGAAACAAAGCTGCATCTGCTGGCTTACTACCCGGTAAACGCCGAGGTCGGCAAAGACGGCCCCATGGCCGAAGCCCTGCGCTTCCGCACCAAGGAAGCCCTTTTGAAAGCCAACGAGGCTGTCCAGGAATTGGCGGAAAAAGTGGGCGCGGACTTCTATGACCTCAACGCCCCCCTCAAGGATGCCGAGGGGCGCTTGAAAGCCGAGTACACCGTGGAAGGGATGCACATGTATGCCGACGGGTACAAGGCCGTTTTGGAGGAATTGCTGCCGGTGCTGAGGACGCTAAGGGTTTGACAAAATCCGATTTTATGCTATACTTAAAAGGCGGCTGCTGTGCACGAATCTTTTTCAAAGGAGAGTGTGCAGATGATGGAAGAAATCAACCAAGCATTGAAGGAGTACGTGGAAGGGGCCGTCCTGCCCCTGTACGAGCATTTTGACCCGGCCCACGGGCCCGGCCACGCCCGCCATGTGATTGGGAGCAGCCTGGAGCTGATTCCGGTGGCCCGGGAGCTGTACGGCGAAGTGGACGCGGACATGGTGTACGCCATTGCGGCCTACCACGACACGGGCCTGCAGTTTGGCCGGAAAGACCACGGCATCACATCAGGCCAGTACCTGATGGCGGATGAAAACCTGCGCCAGTGGTTTTCGCCTGAACAGCTGGAAACCATGCGGGACGCGGTGGAAGACCACCGGGCGTCTTCGGGGCACGAGCCGCGCTCGGTGTACGGGCGCATCGTCAGCGAGGCCGACCGGGATTTGGAGCCGGAACATATCGCCCAGCGGTGTATGCAGTATGGGTATGCCTATTTCCCGGAGATGTCCGATGAACAGCGGGTGGAGCGTGCCATTGCCCACATGAAAAACAAGTACGGCGAAAGCGGCTATATGCACCGCTGGCTGCCCTGCAAAAAGAACGAAGAAGGCCTCCGCGCCCTGCGGCATATGCTGGAAACAGGCGAAATGGCCGATATATGCAGAAAATACATAAGATGATCGTTTTCGCGGTCTGGCGAAACTGCCGGGCCGCCTTTCTTATAAGGGGGGCAGAGCATGACGCTATACGTAAGCGATTTGGACGGCACGCTGCTGGGAAAGGACGAAAAGCTGTCGGAATTTACGGTGTGGGCGCTCAACTCGCTGATCCAGCGGGGGATGAAGTTCACCTACGCCACGGCGCGGTCGGAGCACTCGGCGGTGCGGGTGACGGAAGGCCTTACAAAGAAACTCCCGGTCATCGTGTATAACGGAGCGTTCATTTTAGACGGGCCTGGGGGCAAGCCCCTTGCGCAGGTGGGATTTACGGCAGAGCAGACCCGCTGGGTACGGGAAGCCGCCCGGGAGCTTTGCCTGTGGCCTGTGGTGTACGCCTTTGTGGAGGGCGTAGAGCGGCTCTCTTGGGTGGAGGGCCGGGAAACGCCGGGGCAGGCGCACTATCTGCATAGCCGGAAAGGGGACAAGCGTCTGCGGCCCGTGCACACACTGGAAGAGCTTTTTGCGGGAGAGACGTTCTATTTTACCTTTATAGACGAAAAAGAGACGCTCACCCCCCTGTACGAACGGGTGGCAGAGTGTCCCTGGCTGACGGTAACCTTCCAGCAGGAGCTGTACCGGAAGGAACACTGGCTGGAGCTCATGCCCAAAGCCGCCACCAAGGCCCACGCGGCCACGGAGCTCAAAAAGCTTTTGGGCTGCAACAAAATGGTGGCTTTCGGCGACGCCATCAACGACCTGCCCCTGTTCTCCGCCGCCGACATCGGCTGCGCCGTGGCAAACGCCATGCCGGAACTCAAGGAAGCCGCCACGGAAGTGATCGCCAGCAACGAGGAAGACGGCGTCGCCCAGTGGCTGCTGGCCCACGTACAGCTGCCAAAGCCCGCCCTCCAGCCCTTCACCCTGCGGCCCTTTGAGGAGGGCGACTTGGACGAAGTCCATCGGCTTTTTGTGGGGACAGTGCGCACGGTCTGCCGCCGGGAGTACACCCGGGAACAAGTGGAGGCCTGGGCCCCGGAGGGTTGGGACCGGGAGGCGTGGCGGCAGTCGCTGCTGCGGCACTTCACCCAGGTGGCCGTGGACGGGGATGGGCGCATCGTGGGCTTTGCCGATTTGGACGGCGGCTACCTCGACCGGCTTTATGTCCACCGGGATTTTCAAGGGCAGGGCGCGGCCCGGGCGCTGGCTTCGGCCTTGGAGGCAGAGGCGGCCCGGTCGGGCCAGGAGGTGCTGGTTACCCATGCGTCGCGGTCGGCGCGGGGGTTCTTCGAAAGGCGCGGCTACCAAGTAAAAGAAACGCGCCAGGTGGAACGTTTGGGCGTTCTGCTGGAAAATTACAGAATGGAAAAGGGGTTGCGGTAAGATGAAAGCTCTCATTTGGACGATACGCGTGGTGCTGGCGCTGGTCATGGCCGGGCTCATTGCCGCCAGCGGGATGCTGCTTTACAGCTTCCAGGTGCAGAAGGCCGACCCGCCGGTTTTGCTGGGCTACGCGCCCTTCACGGTGGCAAACGGCGAGATGACGCCCTCCCTGTACCCCGGCGACCTGGCCATCCTGCGCATGGGGCCGGAGTGCGTGCCGGGGGACATTGTAGCCTTCCGCAAGGAAGGGGAGCTGGTACTGCGGCGGGTCGTGGGCACCAGCGAGGAAATGTACATCACCCAGCAGGAGGCCTTCGGCCAGCCCGACGTGGACCTGCTAGACCCCGCCCAGGTAGAGGCGGTGTGCGTCACCTACCTGCCCGGCTGCGGCACAGTGGCGGAGTTTTTGTACTCGCCTGTAGGGCTGGCGATTTTGGTGGTGCTGGCCCTGGCCGTCCTGGTGGTACCTGTGTTCCTGTCCGGCGGCAGCGTGAAGCCCGAAGGCCCCCAGGTGGACTACGGCGCGGCTCCGCCCCGGCCGCAGCCGCGCCCCCAGCAGCCCCGGCCCGTGCAAAGGCGGCCTGCGGCCACCCAGTCGGACTGGTGGGACGAGGAGGAAGATTTCGGCGCCCCGTCAAAGCCCCAACCCCGCCCCCAAACGCCCAAGCCCCAGCCGGTCCGTCCCCGCCAGGAGCCTGTTGCGCCGCCCCCGCCTGCACCCACCCGCCGCAGCGGCGGCAGTCACTACAAGCCCCGGCACTAAGTTAGGAGGCCATTATGGAGCTGCCAAAAAAGTATAAAAAAGACTTCAGCCATTCGTACACCCTGGGGCCCTTCCCCACCTTCGAGCTTCTCCAGCACCGGCCGGGACAGGCACGGGCGGTCTATTACCGGGAGGATTTTCGGGAGCAGGAAAAGCTCAAAGCCCTGTGCGATTCCTGCGGCGTACCCTGCCTGCTGTGGCCCCGGGCCCTGGAGCGCATCGCCCAAAAGGAGGCGTGCTACGCCGCCGGGGAGTTTGCGAAATACCCCGGGGCCCTGCGCCCCCATGCCCCCCATGTGGCGCTGGTCGACCCGGCGGACATGGGCAACCTGGGCACCATCATGCGCACGCTGCTGGGGTTTGGCATACGCGACCTGGCCGTCATTGGCGGCGGCGCGGACTGGTGGAACCCCAAGGCGGTACGGGCCAGCATGGGCGCGGTCTTCCAGCTGGAAGTGGAGCGCTTTGAGGATTTCCCCGCCTACTTAGCCGCCCACGGCCAGGGTCGGGAAATTTACCCCTTTATGCTGGACGGTGGGCGCGTCCTGACCCCGGAGAGCTGCCCGCCCTCCCGCTGCTACACCCTGGTCTTCGGCAACGAGGCCTCCGGCCTGCCGCCTGCCTACCAGGGCTATGGCCAGAGCCTGTTCATCCCCCAAAGCGACGCCGTGGATTCCCTGAACCTGGCGGTGTCGGTAGCCGTGGGCACGTTTTTGTTCACGCAGAAAAATCCCATTTGATCGGAGAGGAAGCAAGCCATGTTCCAAAAAGACCTGACCAAGGGCCCCGTGTTTAAAACCATGGGGGCCTTTGCCCTGCCCATGATTTTGGGGAACCTCCTGCAGCAGGGCTATAATCTGGTGGACACCTGGGTGGTGGGCCGTTTTGTGGGGCCCGACGCCTTAGCCGCCGTAGGCTCGGCCTTTGCGCTGATGACCTTTTTAACCTCCGTGCTGCTGGGTCTGTGCATGGGCAGCGGAGTCGTTTTCTCCCTGTGCTTTGGCCGCCAGGACCCGGAGCGGCTGGAATCCAGCATCTGCGGGGCCTTTGCCCTGGCCGCCGCCTTAGCGGCCCTCTTGACCGCCTGCGCCCTCCTGGGCGTGGATGCCATCATGGCCTGGATGAACATTCCCCAGGAGATTTTGGTCATGACCCGCGTTTACATGGTGCTGGTGTTCTGGGGCATACCGGCCGTTGCCGTGTATAATTTCTTCGGGGCGTACCTGAAGGCCTTGGGGGACTCCGTGATCCCCCTGCTGTTTTTGGGCCTGTCCACAGTGCTGAACATCGCCCTGGACATCCTCCTGGTGGCCGTATGGCATTACGGCGCGGCAGGCGCGGCGGCGGCCACGGTGATCGCCCAGTACATTTCCGGCGCGGGCATTGCCGCCTACACCCTGGCAAAAAATAAAGCCCTGCGCCGGGCCTTCGCAAAATTTAAGATTGAGAAGTCCGGCTTGGGCGAAATCGTCCGCTATTCCTTTTTGACCTGCCTGCAGCAGTCCGTGATGAACCTGGGCATCCTGATGGTGCAGGGCCTGGTGAACAGCTTCGGCACCACGGTCATGGCCGCCTTTGCCGCCGGGGTGAAGATTGACTCCTTTGCCTACATGCCGGCCCAGGAATACGGCAACGCCTTCTCCACCTTCATCGCCCAGAACCGAGGCGCCGGCCAGACCCAGCGCATCCGGCAGGGGGTGCGCAGCGCCATCCTGACCTCCGTCACCTACTGCCTGGCGGTCTCCCTGGCCCTGTGGTTCCTGGCGCGCCCTTTGATGCTCATTTTCGTCGACCCCGCGGAAACGGCCATCCTGCAGGAGGGCATCACCTACCTGCACATCATCGGGCCCTTTTATTGCGGCATCGGCTGCCTGTTTTTACTCTACGGGCTCTACCGGGCCCTGGGGCGTCCCGCCGTCTCGGTGGTGCTGACCGTTATCTCCCTGGGCACCCGGGTCGCGCTTTCTTACGTCCTGTCGGCCATCCCGTCCGTGGGCGTTATCGGCATTTGGTGGTCAATCCCCATCGGCTGGGCCCTGGCCGACCTCACCGGCCTTCTCCTCTATCTGAAAAACCGCGACAAGCTGGTGGCCTAGCGGCAAGACCTTGCCGCTAACCCCTGTCCAGCGCAATGACCCCCGTCCGGGCAATCTCCCGGATGCCGTAGGGCCGCAGCAGGTCACAGAGGGTGTCGCACTTGTCGTGCACCCCGGCAAAGCGCAGGGTCACCGAGCCCTTGGCCACGTCGACGACCTCGGCCTTCATCAGGGCGGCAATCTGGTTGATTTCCGCCAGATCCTTGGTCTCGCACCCGACCTTCACCAGCATCAGCTCGGCCTGCACGGCGTCCGCCGCCAGCGACCGCACCTTGATCACCGGGATGACCTTGTTCAGCTGCTTCTCTACCTGCTCGAGGATGTAGTCGTCCCCCTGGCCCACAATGATGATGCAAGACATGGTGGGGTCTTCCGTGGCGCCTACGGCTACGCTGTCGATGTTGTAGCCCCGGCGGGAAAACAGCGCCACCACTTTCGACAGCACGCCGGGCTGGTTCTCTACCAGTACAGAAAGCGTGTATTTCATCGCGAAGCCTCCGAATGCCGGTACACCCGGCACACTTCCGCAAAGGCTTCCTCGCTGGGCCCCACCATGGGCGGCACAATGGTGCGGTAGACGCTCATAAGGGCCTGATCCACTTCTTCGTCCGACGGCTCCGCGCCCTCCTCCAGCGGGAAAGTCAGGATTTGATATTCCACCCCGAACAGGTACGAGTAGACCCGCGTTTCCCGGCACCCGCAGCCCTTATAGAACCGGATACGCCGGGTACGCTCTTCCACCTGCTCCGGGGACTGGGCCGTCTCCAGGCTCTCCACTTCGATCATGAAATACCGGGCCCCAAACCGCCCAGCCTCTCCCCGCAGGGCCGGCAGGAACCGCGAACCGATCCCCTGCCCTCGCCGGGATGCGTCTACAGCGTAATAATCCAGCAGGACGGCAGGGCCATTCTGTGCCAGGGCGAAGGTGGCGTAACCGGCCAAGCCCTCCTCAAAGCAGCCAAATGAACGGTAGAGCCCCGCCTGGGTCAGCTGTTGTATGCTGGAGAAGGGACGCAGCTCGTCCGGGGGGAAGTCGGCGGCCATGCGCTCGGTGTGGATTTTTTGCATTTCTTTTAAGTCTAGTTCTTTTATTTCCATAATTTCCTCTCCTATCCATGTCATTATACCAAAAATGGCGGAGAGGGGCAAGTATATGTTGCACTTTCGATGGCATAGTCTGTAAACCCGCATAAACACTAGGTTTCTGACAGTGAGAAAGACCTATTTAAGCCAAACTTAAGCCAAATTGGACGGCGGTTTTGAATGTGTAAGCAAAGGCCAGCACTTTTAGTGAGAGTGTCGGCCTTTTTCTATACAAGCCGAACCCGTCTCGAATATCACACTCTCGCGGACACCCCATAATGATGGCATTTTCTCATTCAGGCCGTCCTCGCCCTCAAACATACAAGC
>CANTDZ010000083.1 GCA_947652665.1 uncultured Clostridia bacterium | reverse complement strand
CAGAAGAATGTTTGATCCTTACTGTGCCATACGGAGTCTCTACAGACTCCTGCGAGCGTTCCAATGTATAGCGGTTGCATTCAGATTCCCGTACCCCTAACGTGGTTGTATGCGCGAAAAGCAGCCTGACCATTTCCTCGCGGTCGTCCATACGGCACATACAAGTAAGCAGCACGCCAGGACGGTTTTTCTTCATTCCGGCAGGCAGAGTGTACACATCTAACGCACCTGCCTCCAGGAGCCGCTCCATGGCAAACCCAATAGCTTCCGGAGTCATATCGTCCAGATTGCAGCAGAGTTCCGCCACACTATCACGCCCGTCCGGAGTGTCGCCCAACAGGGCGCGCAGGCCGTTCATGGCTTCGAAGTCTTTTTTACCCATGCCATAGCCAATTTTTTCTACCTTCATCACAGGGCTCGGGCCGAAGGAATCGGCAAAATGCTTCAGCAAAGCCGCTCCCGTGGGCGTGCAAAGCTCTCCTTGTACAGCTCCGCCATAGGTGGGAACGCCTTGCAGGATATGCGCAGTCGCCGGGGCCGGAACAGGCAAAATGCCATGAGCGCAATGTACATGCCCGCTGCCTACGTGTATAGGCGAACATATTACGCGGTCAGGCGCAAGTTCTGCCATAAGCATACATACAGCCACCACATCCGCAACGGCATCCAAAGTGCCGACTTCATGGAAATGTATCTCCGTAACAGGCACCCCATGGGCATGGCTTTCGGCTTGAGCGATTAAGTCATACACAGCCAGCGCGTCTGTACGCACCTTCTCAGGCAGATCCAAATGGGACAGGATATGCGCAATGTCATGCATTCCTGCGTGGTGATGGTGCCCATGGCTGTGCCCGTGCGTGTGGGTGTGTTCGTGCTCGTGATCATGATCATGGTGATGCTCGTGGCCATGCATATGGGCATGAACAGCATCCAGGCTTTCTTCCTCATGGCCGTTGATCGTGACCGTCACATGAGTGCCCGTGATCCCGCACTTCACAGAAGGCGCCGCGCTGACCGTCACACTGGGCAGGCCCAACCCATTAAGGCGTGTTAAAAATCCTTCCGGGTCTGGATGGAGTTCCAGCAAAGCGGCGGTAAGCATATCGCCTGCCGCACCCATATTGCATTCTAAATATAAGGTTTTCATAATATCAATCCCTTTCTGTTATGTGATTTATCATACTAGCCAGATATCCAGCACCAAATCCATTATCAATATTTACAACGCTGACGCCGCTGGCACAAGAATTAAGCATAGACAGCAAGGCTGCCAGCCCACCAAAAGCGGCCCCATAACCTACACTGGTCGGTACGGCGATTACCGGGCAGTCAGCGAGGCCGCCTACAACGCTAGCCAAAGCCCCTTCCATACCTGCAATAGCAACAATCACCCGGGCGCTCATGATATCTTCCAGATGGGAAAGGGTGCGGTGCAGCCCGGCCACCCCTACATCGTAAAGGCGCACTACCTCATTACCCAGTACCTCAGCGGTCAAAGCAGCTTCTTCGGCCACGGGCATATCGCTGGTACCGCCTGTGGCTACCACGATTTTCCCCGTACCCGTTGGGGCCGGCATATCGCCTACAATCCCTACCCGGCCCATTTCATGGTATTGCAGGGGCAGGGCCTCCCCCACCACCTGTGCTGCCTCCTGGGACATGCGGGTTATAAGCACAGCCTTTTCCCCGTCCGACCACATGGAGGCCGCAATATCCCGAATCTGTTCCGGAGTCTTCCCTGCGCCGTAAATGACCTCCGCCGCCCCTTGCCGCAGTCCCCGATGACGGTCTATTTTTGCAAAGCCCATATCCCGGAACGGCTCCATTTTCAAGGCCAGTACGGCATCTTCTACCGAACGTTCTCCGCTTTTCACTTGCTCTAAGATAGAACGCACTTCCTGCTGATCCATAGATTTCCTCCTTTTATCTTCCTTGTAAATCTAACAAAACAGGTTCAAAATAGGGTTTTATTGCCCCAATAACTTCCTTTTTGCGGCGCAGGGCCTCCCCCATTTGCTGAGCCGGGAATTGCAGCCGCGCCGCGCCATGGAACACCCTCACCCGGAAGTCCGTAAAGCCTAAGGCAAACAGGGCATCCTCCGCTTGCTCGACCCGGCCCAGGGTCTCCGCATTAAGTTCCTGCCCGGTTGGAATCCGGGTAGCCAGGCAGGCATACGCCGGCTTGTCCCAGGTGAACAGTCCGGCTTCCTGCGAACGTCTGCGGACTTCCGCTTTGGTGATTCCACATTCCCGCAAGGGCGAGCGCACCGAAAGCTCCTGCAAAGCCCGCATACCGGGACGGTCGCCTGCGTCATCCGAGGCGTTGGTGCCATCGATCAGCAGAGTGTAGCCGTCCGCTAATGCCTGGGCGCACAATGCACCGAAAAGCGCTGTTTTGCAATGGTAGCAGCGGTTTTGCGGGTTAGTGCGCACTGAATCCACAGATAAAATATCCAGCTCGATTATTTTCAAATTTATGCCTAATTGTTCACATAAACGCTTGGCATCCCGCAATTCAAAAGCAGGCTGGAAAGCTGTCTTGATGTAATAAGGCTGCACCTGTGCCCCTAAACGATGGGCTTCATACAGCAGATAAGCAGAATCGGTCCCGCCAGAAAAGCCTAAAGCCGCCTTGGGGGCCTGCGCAAAAAAGTCCTGTAGTTCCATGGTTGTCCCCTTTCACCTACAAAAAAGTAACAGAAACAAACCCGGTACCGCTTCGGCGGCTGGCCGGACCTGTCTCTGCTTCCTGCAAATATCTTTACTATAATATATACCCTAAAGTAAGCTCTAAGTCAAGTAGGAAATCAACAAATTTTTTCTTTGCGGTTTCTTGGCAGACGTGGTATACTAGAAGGTAACGAAACTGGGAAAGGGGCCCCTTATGCGCAAGCTTACCGCTGGGATACTGGCACACGTTGACGCCGGAAAAACTACATTATCCGAGGCTATGCTCTATTTAGGCGGAGCCCTGCGCACTTTAGGACGGGTCGACCATGCGGACGCTTTCCTGGACACCCACGAATTGGAACGGGAACGCGGCATCACCATTTTCTCCAAACAGGCCATTCTGCCCCTGCCAGATGTAGAAATCACGCTCCTAGACACGCCCGGCCACGTGGATTTCTCTGCCGAAGCCGAGCGCACCTTGCAAGTGCTGGACTGCGCCATCTTAGTCATCTCTGCCCCCGATGGGCCGCAAGGCCATACCCTCACGTTGTGGCGGCTGCTGGAAAAGCACCGCATCCCCGTGTTCCTTTTCCTAAATAAAATGGATCAGCCGGTAGAACCAGGCCCGTTGATGGAAAAGTTAAAACACACCCTTTCCGATTCCCTTGTGGATTTTTCTGCCTATGGACAGGATCGTTTTTGGGAAGAAGCCGCTCTTGGCGACGAGCAGGCCCTGAGTGAGTATTTAGAAGGCAGTTCCCTTTCGGATGAAACCCTTCGACGGCTGGTGGCAGCACGGCGGTGCTTCCCCTGTTTTTTTGGCGCAGCCCTTAAAACCCAAGGGGTACAGGAGCTTTTAGACGGCCTATCCCGCTTTGCTCCCCGCCCGCAGTGGGGCAAAGATTTTTCTGCCCGCGTTTTCAACATTTCCCGTGACAGCCAGGGGACGCGGCTGACTTATTTGAAGGTGACCGGCGGGGAATTGCAGGTAAAATCAACCCTCCCCATGCCTGGCGGCGAGGAAAAAATCGACCAGCTGCGCCTCTATTCCGGGGCCAAATATACCGCCGTCAATACCGTGGGCCCGGGCACAGTATGCGCGGCAGTGGGCCTTGCGTCGACTTACCCCGGCCAGCCCTTAGGCAAAGAGAAGCCTTGGGCCGCCCCCATGCTGGAACCTGCCCTAACCTATCAGCTCCTGCTGCCAGAGGGGGCCGACCTCCATGCTGTTTTGCCAAAACTGCGGCAGCTGGCAGAGGAAGACCCCCAGCTCCACTTGGAATGGAACGAATCCCTGGGCGAGATACACTTACGCCTGATGGGCCGGGTACAGGCTGAAATTTTGAAACGCGTCATCGCTGACCGCTTTGGCCTTTCCGTCGATTTTGGCCCAGGCCATGTGGTCTACCGGGAGACCATTACAGGCCCAGTAGAAGGCGTAGGGCATTTCGAACCCTTGCGCCATTATGCAGAAGTCCACCTTTTGCTGGAGCCCCTGCCCCGAGGCAGTGGGCTTGTATTTGACACAGCCTGTTCCGAAGACCGTTTGGATCGTAACTGGCAGCGGTTAGTGCTCACGCATCTGGCGGAAAAGACGTATAAAGGCGTACTGACAGGGTCAGCTATCACCGATATAAAAATCACCCTGGTAGCGGGGCGCGCCCATGAAAAGCATACAGAGGGCGGCGACTTCCGGCAAGCTACTTACCGTGCCGTACGGCATGGATTGATGAAAGCTGAGAGCATCCTGCTGGAGCCCTGGTATGCCCTGCGCCTGGAACTCCCTTCTGGCAGTTTGGGGCGGGCTTTGGCCGATTTACAGCGGATGGGCGGGGAAAACGACCCTCCAGAGACCGTGGGTGATGAAGTAATACTTACAGCGCGCGCGCCTGTGGCGGCGTTCGGCGATTATGCGCTGGAGGTAGCCGCCTATACCAAAGGACACGGCAGGCTATCCTGCACGCTGGGAGGGTATTTGCCCTGTTTGGATCAAGAAAAAATCATTGCGGAAATGGGCTACGACCCAGAAATGGACATAGACGACCCGCCCGGTTCTGTGTTTTGTGCCCACGGAGCCGGGTATCAAGTGCCGTGGTATGAGGTGGAAGATCATATGCATCTCCCCCTTTTAGATTTGCCTGCTCCTCCGAAAGAAGAAGAACCGGAAGCAGCGCTTCCTCCCAAGCCGCAGCCTGCTGCCAAAGGGCTGGAATTAGACAACGAATTACAGGCGATTTTTGAAAAAACCTACGGTGCTGTAAAGCCCCGGGCCTTTCAGCCGCCCCCTAAACCATCCACAGAGATGTCCCGGAAAAAAGTAGAAGTCCCTACCCCGGACTTAGGCCCAGAATACCTGCTGGTGGACGGCTATAATATGATTTTTGCCTGGAAAGACCTGAATGAGGTCGCAAAGGAGAATCTGGATGCGGCCCGCTGGATGCTGATGGATATTTTAAGCAACTACCAGGGCTTCCGGAAAAACCGTGTGATCCTTGTTTTCGATGCCTACAAAGTGCCCGGTGGCACGGGATCGGTAGAACGGTACCATAACATCCATGTGGTGTACACCAAAGAAGCCGAAACAGCGGATGCCTATATCGAAAAGGCCAGCTATAAGCTCTCCCGTGAGCATCAGCGCGTACGCGTGGCCACCGCTGACTTTGCGGAACAGCTCATTATCCTGGGGCACGGTGCCCTGCGTATCTCGGCCCAGGAACTGCGGGAGGAAGTGGAGCGCGCTCACGGCGAAATTGCCCAGATCATCTCCAGCAACCGCCTGGCTTTGCGGAGCGGTGCCATGCGCGTAGCTTTTGAAAAAGCTATAGGGAAATAAGTTTTTATAGGGAAGCGAAATAGGCCCGGTTGTAAGCAACGGCTGCGGAGTTTGGCTTACAAGCGCCGGCTTTTTCGTTGTATTCTTTTGCTTTTTCCTGGTCGCCCAAATGGCTGCTGCATACACACAGCTGAATGTAGGGCAAGTAGCCATACGCGTCTGGCAAGACAAAGCTGCCGCGGCCATCCTGGCGTTCGCAGGCAAGGGCTCGTTCATACCAATAAGCGGCTTGCTTCCATGCTTGGCGGTCTAGGAAATGTTGGCCGATATCGCAGCAAACTTCTGCCCGTGGAAGGTCAAACCGAAAGCTTTTGAATAGCGCTTCCAAAGCATCTTCCTCCCGGCCCAGGCCATATAAACAGAAAGCACAATGGCGGCAAGCGTCGATCTGGTTTTCCAGCCACCCTTTCCTCTCTGCCAGAAACCCTTCCAGCACGCGGAGAGCTTCTTCGTACTGCTTATGGTAGTAAAGCTCGCGCCCATAATAAAACTGCTGGCGGGGATCCAGCCTCTCCCCCTTCGCCAGAACATTTTGGAATATCCGCAGATTCCGCTCCGGGTCAGAAGGGTGCAGTTTCCAATGCGTGACAGGGCAATCCGCGTAGATGGTATTCCCATAGGTCTCGATGACCTCATGTACAGGGCCCTTCCAACGCATACCTTGGCAGTTCTTCACGATCCGTTCCCGATAATATGAAAACGTGACCTGCCCGTTTTCGTCAAACCCTACGTGGTACGGCATCCTTACAACATCTGTATCTAGGGTGAGTGCCGCTTTCATTTCCAAAAACTTTTCCCTGTCCGGTTCAAGGAAAACATCATCTGCATCCAGCCACATACAGTAGTCGCAGCTGGCCTTGCCAAAGGAAAAATTCCTGGCAGCGGCAAAATCATCGATCCACGGGAAATCAAAAACATTTTCCGTATATTGTGCCGCGATCTCCTTCGTACCATCCTGGGAGCCCGTGTCTACGATTACGATCTCATCCACCAGCCCTTTCACTGAATCCAGGCAGCGACCCAAAACGTCCTCTTCATCCCGGACGATCATGCATAAACTGATAGTGTTCACAAATGCCCCTCCTTTGCCAATATGGAAAAGCCCCCACGCCTGGGGCATGGAGGCTTCCCCGCCGTTTGCGGCTTATTACGGCGTAGTGCCAGCAGGGCCGGTAGGGCCTTGGGGTATGGTCAGATTCAGTACGAAATCTGGCGCCGTACCTGTGATCGTCGCCGCAGCTGCGCTGCCCGGGGCCCCTGTGGTCACAGTACCTATGGTCAGGGTGGGAGCTGGGCCAGCTGCACCCGCGGCTCCGGCTGCACCGGTAGGGCCTGCAGGGCCCGTTGCACCGTCTGCGCCGGTAGCACCCGTGGGGCCAGTGGGGCCCGTTGCACCATCTGCTCCGGTAGCGCCCGTGGGGCCAACGGGGCCTGTAGCGCCGTCCGCACCAGTAGCACCGACAGGGCCAGTGGGGCCCGTTGCACCATCTGCTCCGGTGGCGCCCGTGGGGCCAACGGGGCCCGTAGCGCCGTCCGCACCAGTAGCACCGACAGGGCCAGTGGGGCCGACTGCACCGTCTAAACCTGTAGCACCTGTAGGGCCGACAGGGCCGGTCGCACCAGCTGCGCCGGTTGCACCGACGGGACCGGTGGGGCCAGTTGCCCCGTCAGCGCCGGTAGCACCAGCGGGGCCAATAGGGCCAACGGGGCCGGTCGCGCCTGGAGCTCCGTCTGCACCTGTAGCGCCGCGAGGGCCGGTTGGGCCTGTAATTCCGTTAGCCCCTGTAGGGCCAGTAGGCCCAGTGATGCCGTTTGCCCCTGTAGGCCCGGTGGGTCCGATCAAACCAGTAGCACCCGTGGGGCCAGTAGGGCCGGTGGGCCCTGTAGCACCTGTAGGCCCGGTTACACCCGAAGGGCCTGTAGGACGGGGCGGCCAGGGAGTCGGAGGACAGCAGGGCGGCGGGCACCCACCGCAGAGGCCGTCAGGCCCGGCCTGGGAGCCGGAATAGCGATTCATATTCACGCCTAAAAATACCTCCTGGAAAAAAGTGCCCCCGGTCTCCCGCGGAAACCAGGGGCCATTCCCAGTATATGCTTGTAGGCACGAAAGGTGCTTGGGGCATGTTTTCAACCAAAAGGCTGTTCGCCCGTGATGGCGGCAAAATCCCCCTCGTCAAAATTCTGGATGAGCTCCAGAGCAAGGGGCATGGCTTTCTCATAAAGCTCAAAAAAGCTCTGCGTGTTCCCTTCAAGGCCCCAGGGCTCCTGTTGGAGATTTGCATAATCCACGCCTTCCGCCTCGGTAATGGGCACGATGTGCGAGGTAATCGTGTGGGGTCTGCCCTGTTCCAAGAGATTGAAAAGGCGATGCTTAAAGCCCGTGCGGTCCGTAATAACGGTAAAGACAAAATGGGCATCCTTAGTAGCTTGGAACAGCTCATTTTCCGAAATATCAGCGTGGTAGACTTCCCACAGCACATGGTGGTAAAGCTTGGCAATGCATCGCTGTACTCCTTCGTTTTTCGGGAATAAATATTTCAAATTTACTTCAGACGGCAGCTTCCCCGTCTCCCTGCGCAGGATGATGGCGTCCAGTGCGGATTCGATTTCCCCATGCATAGTACCTGCGGTCTCGTTCCGGCGCTCGCCGGCCAACTTCTCCGCCAATGCGTTCACATAGGGATGCGCCGTTGAGTCCAGCGCATAATGGCACAAAAAGCCCTGCACGTATAAACGATAAGTGGGGTCAGGATGTTTTTTTAGGAAATCGCGCATAGCAGAAAGGGTCAGCGAAGGCTTAATGCTATGCATTTGATTCCCATATGTTTTCAGCCCCTCCTCCCCTTTTCCCAGCCCGATAAAGCGTTGGTAATGGTGGCAAAACAAGAAATCCGGCCCCTGTGCGCCCCAAAAGTAAGCGTCATGGGAGGGCCTGTCCGATTCCGAAAGGCGTTGTAAAACATTTTTTGCAAAATAATAATGGGTCAAGCTGGCTGGCATATGCATCGTTCCTTCCAAAATTATATCTCTATCTTTATCGACCCAGCCTCGGGCAGCCACGGAAAAGCTGCGCGCATATCGGATGGGAAGCCTGCTGCGAATTCCTGCTCAATCCCTAGCGCCCGGCTGGAAAGGGATAGCCAGCCGCAATGCAGGGCCTGCCGCGCTATATGTTGCAGGCTACCGCCGTAAAGGTCATCCCCCGCTAAAGGGTGTCCCAGGTGGGCAAAATGTACCCGTATCTGATGTGTGCGCCCTGTCCCCAAACGTACAGCCACAAGGGTATGGCCGCCTTCATTTTGTACTGCCTGCCAATGCGTCACAGCGTTCTGCCCAAGGCCGCATTGGCGCTTGATCTTGCTGCCTTCCTCCAGGCCGATGGGAACATCGATGGTTCCTTGTCCGCAAAGCGTCCCCTGGCAGACGGCAAAGTAAGTTTTGTTTATGGCAGTCCCGGATACAGACAATGTGTGCTTCCCTAAAGCAATCACGCCGCTGGTATCTTTATCCAAACGGTACAGCGGGCAAATAGGCAAGCGCATTCCCCTCTGACCATAATAGTAGGCCACAGCATTTAAAAGACTGTCCTGGTCGTGGCCCGGCGAAGGATGTATGGGCATCCCCGAAGGTTTGTCGATTAACAAAAAATCGTCGTTTTCGAAAAGGACAGAAATCGGCAAGCAGGACTCTGGATATTCAACAGGCTCTTGGGGTAAGAGAAATGCAAGC
>CANTDZ010000082.1 GCA_947652665.1 uncultured Clostridia bacterium | reverse complement strand
TTTCAAAATTGCAAGAACTATTTGTGTTGACACTCCACATTTTTATAGGTATAATTAAAATATAAAGGAGGATGATCAAGCGTGCAGGAGAAAAAATATCGGATCTACAAAAACCCGGATGGGCCGGAAATCGGTACAGCGTCCGCTCCCGTTTTGGAGGTTGACGGGCTCTATTTTAAGGATTTGGCTGGCACCGGCCAACTGCTCCCTTATGAGGACTGGCGTCTGGACGACGACACCCGCGCAAAGGATTTGGCGCAGCGGCTCTCTATAGAGGAGATCGCGGGGCTAATGCTCTACTCGCCCCACCAGATGGTGCCCGCCCTGCCTGGCGAGCCCTTTAAAGCCACCTACGATGGCAAATCCTTCCCCGAGAGCGGCAAGGAAAAATGGGAGCTCACCGACCAGCAGAAGAGCTTTTTAGACAAGGATCACGTGCGCCATGTGCTGGCTATGAAGCTGGAGTCCGGCGAAATCGCGGCCCGGTGGTCCAACGAGCTGCAGCAGTTTGCGGAGGAACTGCCTTGGGGCATTCCCGTGAATGTTTCCAGTGACCCCCGCCATGGGGCCAGTAAGGCCGGCGCCGAATTTAAGAGCGGTGCCGATGACGTTTCCAAGTGGCCCGAGGGCATGGGAATTGCCGCAACCTTCACGCCGGAAATCTGCAAGGCATTCGGCGATGCTATTTCAGAGGAATACCGGGCGCTGGGCATCACCACGGCGCTGTCGCCCCAGGTCGACCTGGCTACCGAGCCCCGCTGGATGCGGTTCGAGGATACTTTCGGCACACACCCGGACATGGTGACAGAATTGGGCCGTATCTATTGCGACCGCCTGCAAACCACTGACGGCGAGAAGGATGGCTGGGGTAAGAACAGCGTGTGCGCCATGGCGAAGCACTGGCCTGGCGGCGGCCCCTGCGAGGCTGGCCGCGACGCCCATTATCCCTTCGGCAAATTCGCCGTGTACCCGGGGCAGAACGCGGAGGATCACCGCAAGCCCTTCACCGAAGGCGTCTTTAAGCTGGACGGGCCCACGGGCGCTACTTCGGCGATCATGCCGTATTATACGGTTTCCTGGGGACTCGACAAAGAAAATGGGAAGAATGTGGGCAATTCTTACAGCCGGTATCTTATCCATGACGTTCTCCGTGGTACTTATCAGTATGACGGCATTGTCTGTACGGACTGGGGCATCACGGCCGACCCGCTGCCGGATATCGATTCCTTTAGCAGCCGCTGCTATGGAGTAGAGGACTTGACCGTAGCCGAGCGCCACCTGCTGGCCATCGAGAACGGGGTCGACCAATTTGGCGGCAACTCGGAGATACAGCCCATTTTAGAGGCTTACAAGATCGGCTGTGGGAAGCATGGCGAGGACGCTATGCGCGCACGTATGGAAGCTTCGGCGGTGCGGCTGCTGAAAAATATTTTCCGCTGCGGGCTGTTCGAAAATCCCTATCTCGACCCGGAGGAAAGCACCCGGGTCATCGGCAGCGAACGGCTTTGCAAAGCTGGGTATGAGGCGCAGCTGAAGTCCGTGGTCATGGTGAAGAACCAGCAGGCTTTGCCCATCGTGGGGCGGAAAAAAGTGTATATCCCTGAGCGCACCATCAAAGCCCGCAAGGGGTTCTTCCGCCAGCCCATGCCGGAGCAGAAGGTCACGCCGGTGTCGGCGGAACTGACGGAGAAATATTTCGACCGGGCAGAGCGTCCAGAAGATGCGGATTTTGCGCTAGTCTTTATTGAGAGCCCCTTGTCGGACGGGTATTCCTCCGAAGACCGCGCCCAAGGGGGCAACGGGTATATGCCTATCTCGCTGCAATACCGTCCTTACAAGGCCGAGAATGCCCGTGAGGAAAGCATTGGCGGCGGCGACCCCCGCGAGGATTTCGTCAACCGCAGCTACAAGGGCAAGACCGGCACAGCGGCAAACGAGGGCGACTTGGATCTGGTACTGGACACCAAGGCTGCTATGGGCGATAAGCCTGTGATCGTCTGCCTGCGTATGCATAATCCCACGGTTGTTTCCGAGCTGGAAGCTTCTGCCGATGCCATCTTGATTGACTTCGGCGTGCAGGCCCAAGCCATCTTTGACTTGGTCAGCGGCAAGGCTGAGCCTTCGGCGCTGCTGCCCGTGCAGATGCCGGCCAACATGGAGACCGTTGAGAAGCATTGCGAGGACGTGCCTTTTGACATGGCTCCTTATGTGGACAGCGCAGGCCATGCCTATGACTTTGCGTTTGGCATGAACTGGTCAGGCGTGATCGAGGACGAGCGGGTACGGCGGTTCAAAAAGTAAAAATAAATTTTTTGGTGGGCGGCAAGCCAATGCTGGCAGGCCGTCCGCCGTTTTGTATAGAGATTTAATTGCATCAAAGTCTTGCAAGAAGGCCTGGAAATTGGTATAATAGGATGAATGCTTGCAAGGAGGAAATGTTTATGACCCATGTGGTTTCGTTCCCCGGACTGGGGCTGGAATTCAACGTGAACGAAGTAGCTATACCCCTGGGGCAGATGCTGGGTTTTGGCGACTACGCTATCCGTTGGTATGGCATTTTGATCGCGCTGGGTTTTTTGCTGGCGATGGTCTATGTGTCCCTTACCGTAAAAAAGATGAATATCGATATGTCCCGCCTGTTCGATGCGGTGATTGTAGGGCTTATTGGCAGCATTGTCTGTGCACGGCTCTACTATGTGATTTTTTATCCAGGCGATAAATATATCAAGAACCCCATTGAAATTTTGAAGATACACGACGGCGGCATCGCCCTTTACGGCTCTCTGATTGGCGCTCTGTTGTTCGGCGGGCTTATGGCTAAGTTCCGCAAGCTGCGGGTGCCTGCCGTATTGGATATTGTCTCGCTGGGTTTTTTGATTGGCCAGGCTGTAGGCCGCTGGGGCAATTTTGTCAACCAGGAGTGCTTCGGCACCCCGACCCTGCTGCCCTGGGGCATGAGCAGCGATAATACCGGCAACATTGCGGTGCATCCCTGCTTTTTGTATGAATCCCTGTTATGCCTGCTGGGATTTGTGCTTCTGCATTTCTTCAACCAGAAACTGCGTCGCTATGACGGCCAGACTTTCTTACTGTACATCGTATGGTATGGGGCCGTTCGCTTCTTTATAGAGGGAATGCGCACGGACAGCCTGATGCTCCATGTGGTAAACCTGCGCGTTTCCCAGGTGGTGGCCGCTGGCTGCGTGATCGTAGGGCTTGTCCTGCTGTTTGTGTTCCGTCGTAAGACAAACCTTTCCGGCTGCGGTAGCCCCGAGGTGATGGAGGCTGTAGGCCTTATTAAGCCGGAAATCGACCCCGAACTGGAGAAGAGCACGATTTTTGGCGATCGGCCTACGGAGGAAGAATCGGAGATAGAAGAGGCAGAAAAAGAAGAGGAAAAGGCCGAAGACGAGCCTGAAACAGAAGAAGGCAAGCCGGAGGATGAAGAAAAGTAAAGGGAGGCGCTTTATGGCAGTACGGATCGATGGAAAAGCTATTTCGGCCCAGGCAAAGGCCCAGGTGGCGGAAGAAGTCGCGGCTTTGAAGGAGCAGGGAATACGGCCCGGGTTAGCGGTGGTCATTGTAGGCGATGACCCGGCTTCCCGCATTTACGTGAACAACAAGAAAAAAGCCTGTGAGGCTACGGGCATATACTCGGAGGAGTACGCCTTGCCTGCCAACACTACCCAAGAGGACCTGCTGGCGTTGATCAACAGCTTGAATAAGAAGCCGGAAGTCAGCGGTATTTTGGTGCAGTCGCCGCTGCCCGAGGGGTTGGACGAGGGCGCTGTGGTGGAAGCGATCGACCCGCAGAAGGATGTGGACGCGTTCCATGCTTATAATGTGGGGAAAATCATGCAGGGAAGCTATACGTTCCTGCCCTGCACGCCTGCCGGGGTTATTGAGCTTATCAAGTCTACTGGGGTGGAAATCAGCGGCAAGCAGTGCGTGGTAATTGGCCGCAGCGACATCGTGGGGAAGCCCATGGCTATGCTGTTGCTTCACGAGAACGGTACGGTGACCATCTGCCATAGCCGGACGAAAAATCTGCCGGAGATATGCAGGACGGCAGACATACTGGTTTCCGCAGTAGGCAGGGCCCATTTTGTTACAGAAGATATGGTAAAGCCCGGGGCCGTTGTGATCGATGTGGGCATGAACCGGGACGAAAATGGCAAGCTTTGCGGCGATGTAGAGTTTGAGGAGGTAGAGCCTAAGGCTGGATATATCACCCCCGTGCCGGGAGGAGTGGGCCCGATGACCATTGCCATGCTGATGAAAAATACCGTGGCTGCTGCCAAGCTGCAAGCTGCAAAATGAGGTCAGGAGTTGACGGGGAATGGGTAAATTACTGGAGGGCATCCGCTCACCGAGGGACATAAAAAGCCTGGATAAGGAGCAGCTCGCCTGCCTTTGCGAGGAAATGCGCGAGCAAATCATCGAGACGGTTTCCCAAAACGGGGGGCACCTGGCGTCCAATCTCGGCGTGGTGGAGCTCACCGTGGCGCTGGGGCTGGCCTTTGACCCTCCAGAGGATACGATAGTCTGGGATGTGGGCCACCAGAGCTACCCCTATAAAATGCTTACGGGGCGTTACCCGCAGTTTTCCACAATACGGAAAGAGGGCGGCCTGGCCGGGTACCCATGCCGCGAGGAGAGCGAGTTCGACACCTTTAGCAGCGGGCACAGCAGTACATCCATTTCGGCGGCGCTGGGTGTGTCCGAGGCCAATGCCGTACAAGGGAAAGAGGGCTATGTAGTGGCCGTTATCGGCGATGGCGCGCTGACGGGCGGGCTTGCCTACGAAGGTCTTAACAATGCCGGACGGCTTCATCGCAACTTCATTGTTATCCTAAATGATAACACTATGTCCATTTCCAAAAATGTGGGGTCGATCGCCCGTTACCTTACGTATATTCGGACAAAGCCGGGTTACATCAAAATAAAACGCAACCTGGAAATTTCCTTCCAGCGGTTGCCGCTGCTGGGAAAGCCTTTGGCAACGCTTTTGCGGCACATGAAGGCCCGGATCAAGAAGTTTTTTTATAATCCCACCATTTTTGACGATTTAGGTTTCGCTTACTATGGCCCCTTTGATGGCCACAATATAAAAGAGTTGACCGAAACGCTGGAGAGCGCCAAGCTGCTCCATAAGCCGGTGCTGCTCCATGTGCGCACCTATAAAGGCAAGGGGTATCAGTACGCCGAGCAGGATCCGGGGATTTATCACGGGCTGTCCGGTTTTGATGTGAATACGGGTGATACGGGCGCGAAATCCCAGAGTTTTTCGGATGCTTTCGGCGAAGCGCTGTGTGATTTGGCAGCGAGCAACCCGAAGATTTGTGCCATTACGGCGGCTATGCAGTCCGGGACTGGCCTCTCGGACTTTCGCGAAAAATACCGCAGCCGGTTTTACGATGTGGGCATTTCCGAAGGCCATGCCGTGACCTTCGCTGGCGGACTGGCGGCAGGCGGGATGCTCCCTGTGTTTGCCGTCTATTCCAGCTTTTTACAGCGGGGTTATGACCAGTTGATACACGATGTCTCTTTACAAGGCGTAAAAGTATTATTTGCTATTGACCGCGCGGGAATCGTGGGGGAGGACGGCAAGACCCATCAAGGGGTATTCGACGCGGCTTATTTGCAGACCATCCCGCATGTGACACTGTATTCCCCAGCCTATTTTTCTGAAATGCAGGCTCAGCTGGCTTTTTTGATAAAAGAAGGCAAGGGACTGTGCGGTATCCGTTATCCAAGAGGGCGGGAGCTATATCGCCCTGCCTTTTTCCAAGATACTACAGAATCCTTCTCTCTGTATGGGGAGGGCAACATTTGCGTTGTGACCTATGGGCGGCTGTTTTCATTCGCTGCGGAGAGTTTATCGGCCCTTGAGCAGGCTGGGTTCCCCGTGCGGCTGCTCAAATTGAACCGCATTATCCCCATAGACCCGCAAGCGGTAGCAGAAGCTGCATCCTGCAGCCAGGTGTTCTTCTTTGAGGAAGGCGTGAAGCGGGGCGGCATCGGGGAGCATTTTGGGTTCCTTTTGCAGGAACACGGCTTTAAGGGCCGTTATTATCTACGGGCTATTGACGACCCCTATATTCCGCACGCACCCATGTTCCGTGCCCTGGAATCCTTGGGGCTTAATGCGGATGGGATGACTTCTATGGTTTTGGAGAATTGCAAATGAAAAAACGACTTGACCTGCTGGTATACGAGCTAGGCGCGGCAGAGAGCCGGGAAAAGGCTAAAGCGCTTATCATGTCCGGACTGGTCTATGTGAACAACCAGAAAGCGGACAAACCCGGCGATACTTACCCCGAAGACGCACAAATCGAAGTGCGCGGGAAGGGACTGGCCTATGTGAGCCGCGGAGGTTTGAAGCTGGAGAAGGCTATGTCTGCGTTTGGGCTGGAGTTGGAGGGAGCCATCTGCATGGATGTGGGCGCGTCCACAGGCGGCTTCACAGACTGTATGCTGCAAAATGGAGCCCGAAAAGTTTATGCGATTGATGTGGGATATGGCCAGCTAGCGTGGAGCCTGCGCAACGACCCACGCGTGGTGAATCTGGAGCGGACGAATGCCCGCTACCTTACCCAAGAACAGGTTCCCGAACCTGTGGATTTCATGTCTGTAGACGTTTCGTTTATTTCCCTTTCACTAATTTTGCCAGCTGTCCGTCCTTTGCTTGCGGAGAAAGGCCAGGCGGTGTGTCTCATAAAACCGCAATTTGAGGCGGGGCGTGAGAAGGTTGGGAAAAAAGGGGTGGTGCGCGACAAGGCTGTGCATCAAGAAGTCATAGAAAAGATTGTGGGATTTTCTTTAGGAAACGGCTTTTCTGTAAAGGGATTGACCTTTTCACCTGTAAAGGGCCCGGAAGGAAATATTGAATACCTGATATTTTTGCAAAAAGCCGAAGAACCGGTGCTATATGAGGGTGTCGACAGCCCACAAGATACTGTCGAGGCTTCACACAAGGAGTTGGACCGATAGAGAGGAAGGGGCGGAGTGCGCCGTGAAAATAGCTGTGATCCCCAGCGGAACCCGCGAGGAAGCAAAACACTGTACCCAGATGGTTGTAGAATCCTTGAAGGGATGCGGATGCGAGATTTTAATTAAACCCTATTCTTATAACCAGGACTGCATCTGTGAGATGACCGCTGATCCCGAATTGGCCCAATGCCATATGTTTCTGGCGGTAGGCGGGGATGGGACCATCATCCACGTGGCGAAGATCGCGGCGGCGCTGGACAAGCCGATCTTGGGCATAAATGCAGGCAAGCTGGGGTTTACGGCCGTGGTCGAGCAGGAAGAGCTTTCTTTGCTGCCCCGACTGGTCACGGGCGAATATCAGGAAGAACACCGGTTGATGCTGCAAGTGCAGCGGTACGGAGGGAATGTTCAGACTACCCACCACGCTTTGAATGACGCTGTTGTATCGTCGGAGCTTGCCAAAATCATCGATTATAGGCTGGCGTTGGGGGACGGCGAAAGGTATCGTTACCGCGCGGACGGTTTTATTGTCTGCACGCCGACGGGGTCGACAGCTTATTCGCTTTCAGCAGGCGGCCCGGTAGTCGACCCCCGGCTGGACAGTTTGATTTACACGCCCATATGTCCGCACTCTCTGTTTAACCGCAGTGTGCTTTTTGGGGCGGACACTCGACTGGAGGTATACATCCCCGAAAACCGCAGCCGGTTGTTCCTCACCATTGATGGCGAGGAGCCGACAGAATTGCAGCCGGGAGATAAGCTGGTTTTTTCCCGTTCGCCAAGATGGGCGCGGTTTATTCAATTGACAAATAAGAACTTTTACGATATATTGAATCAGAAACTGGTCAACTAAGAGCAAACAGAAAGGCGGTTCCCGCCGGAAAGGATCAACATGAAAACCCGACGCCATGCCAAAATTTTAGAGCTGATCAAAGAACACGACATTGAGACGCAGGACGAGCTGCTGCGCTATTTGCGCGATGCCGGCTTCGATGTGACCCAGGCTACCGTCTCCCGCGACATCAAGGAACTGCGCCTGGTCAAGGCCTTGTCGCATACGGGCAAATATAAATATTCTGCCGGCGGCGAGAATGTCAGCGATATGTCTTCTAAATTCTACTCTCTTTTCGCGGATTCCGTGCTCTCCGTGGAATCGGCTATGAATATGGTCGTGGTGAAGTGTATGAACGGTATGGCCCAAGCCGTGTGTGCCTCTATGGACACCATGTATTGGCAGGGGTTTTTGGGGACTCTGGCAGGGGAGGACACCATCTTTATTGTCTGCCGCAGCGAGGCGGCTGCCCAGGAAACCCAGGAAGAATTCAGTAAACTGATGAACAGGTGATGACAGCATATGCTTGCACAGCTTTTTATCAATAATATCGCGGTGATTGAACGGGCTTCCATCGATTTGGACCGTGGCTTTACGGTGCTCACCGGCGAGACCGGCGCGGGCAAATCTATTATTATCGACGCCATCCATGCCGTTTTAGGTGAACGCACCTCTAAGGAGCTGGTACGCACAGGTACCGATGCTGCGTCTGTTTCCGCCCTTTTTACCGATTTGGAGCCGGACGTTTTACAGGCGCTGGAGGAGCTTTCCGTGCCAGCGGAGGACGATAACTCCCTATTGATCCAGCGCGATATCCGCCTGACGGGGAAATCCACTTGCAAGATGAACGGGGCCCCGGCTACGGTTTCCATGCTCAAACAGATTGCCCCGAGGCTTATCAGCATCCACGGGCAGCATGAGAGCTATGAATTGCTTTCCCCCGAGGTGCACATGACCTATATTGACAGCTTCGCCCAGGTAGAGGAGCTGCGCGACAAATACCAGCAGAGCTACCGCAGGCTGCGTAAATTGCAGGGGAAATTGGAAGATTTGGATACGGACGAAGGAGAGAAGGCGCGCCAGCTGGATTTGCTGCGCTATCAAATCGATGAAATCGAAGCTGCGGATGTGCAGCCCGGCGAGCAGGAGCGTTTAGCCCAGGAGCGGGAAGCGATACGCAATAGCGAAAAGATTGCGTCGTCGGTAGAGCTTTCAAAGGCGCTGCTCAATGGTGACGAGGAACGAGGGGGCGTTTTGTCCGATTTGGCCCAGGCCGCCTCTGAGATGGAAAAAGCCGCCGCGTTTTTGCCTGAGGCGGAAGAAGCTGCCCAGAAACTCCGTGAGGCAAGCTATTTGCTAGAGGACGCGGACAGTGCTTTGCATAATCTTTCTGTGGATTACGATCCGGCTGCGTTGGACGCTATTGAGGAAAGGCTTGATTTGCTTTACCGGCTGGGTTTGAAATATGGC
>CANTDZ010000081.1 GCA_947652665.1 uncultured Clostridia bacterium | reverse complement strand
TCCAAAAACAGCTTGCTGTCCATAACCGCCGCTCTAACAACTTTCCGATGAGGCCGCTGAACTGGCTTTCTCCCAATGAGTTCTTTGTCCAATATGTTTGACAATCCTACACGCAAAACAAAGAAAAGCCCGAAAAATCTCTGGACATAGGCAGGCGCTATGTGGTAGTGTTGGTGGTTAGGAAGGAGGCCGTGAGATACAGGCTTCACCCTTCGCACCTACACCCATGCCACCCAGCAAAAACAAGAGTAGGCAGCGGAGAAACTGGGAAATTTCATACGCCAGGTCATGTGGAAGTGGGTCAACCAAGAAAAACGGCTGGGTGTCCTTTCTGGACTTATCCAGCCGTTTTAATTCTTTCCTATAGTGGGTCAGATTGTAAGTCAAACACCATTTTTGAGCGCAGTCCACACAAACCCAAAACCCTGCAGACCGTAGTGAACCGCCCCCAGATTGTGCGAACAGCACAAAAAGCCCCCCTTAGAAGGAAATATTGCGTTTTAAGCGGAGTGGCGGAGCGTGAGCGGCGCCACTCCCGTTTTTAACTGGATGCGCTCGTGGTTGTAGAAAAAGATAAAATCATCAATCTATTCTCTGGCCTGTTGGAAGGTGGCAATCTTGTGGTGGTAGATGCACTCTGTTTTGAGAATGGAAAAGAAATTTTCGGCCAGAACATTGTCATAACAGTTTCCCCATCTTGACATAGACGGCGTAATGCCGTCTGCTTTGGTTAGGTCAAAGTACTCTTGCGAGGTGTACTGACCGCCTTGGTCGCTGTGAAGGTGTAGTCTCCCAGCGACCGCTTTTTCTGTTTTCATTGCTAAACGGAGGGTGTCCAGCACCAGATTCACCGTTTGTTGAGTGGCAGTCTTGTACGCCATGATACGGTTGTCATAGAGGTCTCGAATCATGGATAGACAGAGAACTCCTTGCCCTGTGTGGATGTATGAAATATCTGTGCATTGTACCTTTTCATCACTCGAAGCACCGTCTTGGGATTGTGGTGGATCCCCTGGCTCTCCAGCCATAGCCACATCCGGCGGTAACCATAGCTCTGCCGCACATGCGCTTGCTGTTCCTTCAGCATTTCTCCCAGTTCCGCATCCGGTTCCGGCCGGCCCAAACGGTGAACGAAGCCATAATATCCACTTATGGACACGCCCAAGAATTGACACATGACGGATATAGGATAATCCTCCCTGTGCAGGTAGATTATCGGATACTTCAGTCTGGGTCGCACCCCATTTCTGTGAGCCGCAGAAAATCCCGCAGCAATTCATTCTCCATCTTCAGCCGCTTGTTTTCATACTTGTACTTCGCCAGCGTCCTGGCTGGTTTACGCCCTCGTTGTTTTCCGATGCCTTGTAGCTCTTTCTTTCGTTCTCGCTTCAACAACTGATGTATTGGACGATCTTCCGTCAACCCTAAATGTTTTGCTATCTCTCTCTGCGTCATACCCCGCTCTAACATTTCTTTGATTTGGGGCAGCAGTTCCTTTGTGTGCTGATATTTCCTCGCCATATTAGTTACACCCCCTGATGTATATTTTCCTACATCAGGGAGTGTTTGTCTATTGTACGTTTTTCTGGTTCAGTTCAAAATGGGAGGGGGCTTGCAATGCGTCAAATGCTTTCAAATAATTTCCAAATCATCCCGGCTTCCCAACCGAGGAAAGGGCGCCGTCGGCAGGCCCTGATACCAGAAAGCCACCGAGGAAATATCGTCCTGTAAGGGCAGATACCGTTTCCCATCCCGCCAGCCCAAGGCCTGTATCGTCACCCGCAGGCTGTTTTCAAAGCGGATGGGGTCGGCGATATGGAAGCGGTAAGCCCCAAAGCGGTTCTGGCTTTGGTAGAGGGCGTCCATGCTGACCTTGTAAAAGCCGCCGTAGGGCGTGGTGAATTCCACATAATTCTGGTGGGTATGGGGGTCCTCAAAGTTGTAGGAGCCGCAGAAATAATCTTCTGTCCCCGTGCCGCAGATGGTGGGGTATTCCCCATCGCCGTCCATGTAGAATTTAATCTCGCCTTCCCCCCACCATCCGTTGTTGTTGACGCCCCAAGCCATATAAGTGCCCACGTAATGGCCTTTGCCCCGGACGCCGTCCAGGATGGTGTACGGTTCCTTGTACGGGAGCGGGTTTACCCGCCTAAACTGCGCATGGAAATAGGCGGCATCCTCCGGCACGTCCTCCAGGGTGTAGTCGATCTGGTAGTAATAGACGGCTTCCTCCGGGCCCCGGTTCTCCAGGGTGATGCGGCATTCCTTGCGGAAGGGCATCGTCCAATAGCAGTTCAGGGCGCTGCCAGGGTTAACGCACACGGCCAGGGTAGAAATCTGGAAATATTCCTGCCAGCCGCAGCAGAAGAAATCCCCTACCGGGCACTCTACCGAAGGCTCCTCCTGGCCATCCCAGTAAAAGCGGATAATGGTGTCCCGCCATTTGCCGGTGGGGGTCAGCCAGATGTGCTGGATAGCCCCGGGGCCCTGGATGCGGGCGATCTCAAAGGTTTCGCCCCCGGCAACCCGGATATAGGGGTTGACCTTCCAGCCCTTGCCCAAATCCCGCGCCGCTTCCCGGGCCGACCCGTCTTCTAATTCGCACCGGGCCCCACCACCCTTTTCACCCGTAAAATTCTCCGGGCTGATCGACCGGCTTACGGCATTCGACAACCGGGCCAAATTTTCCATAAACATAAAGCCCCTCCTTATTTATACAGCGGGCCGTAGTTCTGGCAGGCCCGGTAGTCGGCCGACTGGGCATCCTCCGTCCCAAAAGCAGCCCAAGCGTGGGGACGGAACACCTTCCCTGCCTCCACGTTGTGCATGGCCACCGGAATCCGCAGCATGGAAGCCAGGGTAATGAGCTCGGCCCCCACGTGGCCGTAAACCGTCACGCCGTGGTTGGCGCCCCAGTTGGCCATAACGCTGTACACGTCCGTGAACGCACCCTGGCCTGTCAGCTTCGGCACAAACCAGGTGGTGGGCCAGGAGGGGTCGGTGCGCTTGTCAATCACGGTATGAATCTCATCGGGCAGGTCGGCCGTCCAGCCCTCGGCCAGCTGGAGAACCGGGCCGATGCCCTCCACTACATTGACCCGCAGCATGGTAACCGGCATCTCCGCCTGGCACCGGAAGTGGCTGGAGAACCCGCCGCCCCGGAAATATTCGTAGTTGGCCCGGCACCAGTCCGTGGCGGACAGGCACGCCTGCACGTCCTCCTCCGCCATGTCCCAGAAGGGCTTCATGCAGCCCTGGCCCTGGGCATTTTTAGCCGCGCCGCTGCCGTCTAAAGCCGTGGCCCCGGAGTTGATGAGATGAATGAACCCGTCCTTGGCGATGCCCTCGGGCTTGCGGCCAGTGACGCGTTCGCAGGCTTCCGGGCTCCAATAGGTGCGCACGTCGTGGAAGCAGGGGGCCGTGTGGGTGACGAGCGTGCCCAGCATCATGGAGACGCCATTGAGGGTATCGTTTTCCGTGGCAAAGGGAGTGGGGGCCTTGGGGCCGTTCCAGTCAAAGGTGGAGGCCATAATGGCCTCGGTGAAGTCGGCATTGGGCAGCCAGTCCGTCCACTGGCGCTGGCCCTGGAAGCCTCCGGCCACCGCGTTCTTGCCCAGGGCTTCCTCGTGCCAGCCCAGCGCGGCCAGCTTGGGGTTGCCGAAGAGGATGTCCCGCACGATGATGGTCATCTTGGCGATGAACTCCCAATCCTTATCCGCCGGCACCACCTTCGACTTGGTGATGACCTCGGGCAGGCTCTTGCCCTCGTTAAGGTCAAAGCCTTCCTTGCAGTTCTGCTGAATCCATCCAAGGGCCTTTTCGTATTCTTCCGGGTCGTAGATTTCCAGGGTGACGCGGCGGAGGATTTCCGTCATGTCCACCCACTCGGCGCGGATGCCGAAGTATTTCTGGAACATTTCCGCGTTGCAGAAGCTCCCCGCAATGCCCATGGCCACGCCGCCCAGATTCACATAGGACTTGTTTTTCATCCAGCCCACGGCCACAGCGCCCCGGGCAAAGCGCAATATTTTCTCCGCCACGTCATCGGGGATGGAAGGGTCGCCCAAATCCTGCACGTCGTGCCCATAAATAGAGAACGCCGGCAGGCCCTTTTGAGCATAGGCCGCCATAACCGCCGCCAGGTACACCGCGCCGGGACGCTCGGTGCCATTGAAGCCCCACACGGCCTTGATGGTCTGGGGGTCCATGTCAAAGGTCTCCGAGCCGTAGCACCAGCAGGGGGTGACGGTCAGGGTTGCGGTGACATTTTCCGCAGCAAACTGTTCGGCACACCGGGCGGCTTCGGCCCCGCCGCCGATGGTCGTCTGGCTGATAACGCACTGCACCGGCGTGCCGTCCGGGTATTGCAGGCTGCTTTCGATAAGCTTTGCCGCCGCTTCCGCCATACCCATGGTCTGCGCCTCCAGGCCCTCCCGGATGCCGCCCCAGCGGCCGTCTATGGTCGGACGGATGCCAATTTTGGGATACTTCATAGTGAAACCTCCATCGTAATGATTTTTGTAAATCGTGCAAAAGCCTCGTCCCACCCTTCGGCAGGGCCCGGCTCAAAGCGCTTGACTGGTTCCGTCCGGGCGAGGATTTCCCGTCCTTCGGATATGTCTTTTATCTCCCCCAGGGCCGCCAGCTGCAAAAGCACATTGCCCAAAGCCGTAGCCTCTACCGGCCCGGCCGCCACGGGAAGCCCCAGGCTGTCAGCGGCCTGCTGGCACAGGAAACCGTCCTTGGTGCCGCCGCCCAGCAGATGAAGCACGTCGAAACGCCGTCCCGTGCACTGGTAAATCTGCCCCAGGGCCAGGCGGTATTTCAGTGCCAAGCTCTCATAGATGCATCGCGCCAGCTGGCCGGGCGTCTCCGGTACGGGCTGGCCCGTGCGCCGGCAGTAGGACCGTATCTTCTCCGGCATCCCGCCCGGCCCGGCAAAGGCTTCGGCGTCCGGGTCGATGAACGAGCGCAGGGGCAGGCTTTCCCGCGCCAGCCTTTCCAGTTCGTTGTAGCTGTACTTTTTGTCCGTTTCCGCCAGGCTGCGGCGCAGCTCCTGGATGAGCCACAAGCCGCTGATATTCTTCAAATAGTGGACCTTCCCCCCGGCCCCCAGCTCGTTGGAAAGCCCCAGCGACGCGCTCTCCTCTGTCAGGATGGGAGCATCCATCTCGCAGCCCAGAAGCGACCACGTGCCGCAGGACAGGAACGCCGCATCTTCCCCCGGCGCAAGGGGCATGGCCGCCACGGCGCACTGGGTATCGTGCCCCGCCGCCGCAATGACCTTTATCCCCTGGTATTCGCCTACTACAGTCCCGCTGTCCACCAGGGGCGCGAACAAATCCTGCCGGATGCCGAAAGCCTCCAGCACAGGGGCGCTCCATTCCCGGGTCACAGGGCTGAGCATCTGCGAGGTCGAGGCGATGCTGCGCTCACAGGCCTTCACGCCCGACAGCAAATAGGCGAACAGGTCGGGCATGAACAGGAGCGTTTCGGCCCCCGCCAGGTCGTCCCGCATGAGCTGGAAAAGCGTGTTGATTTCCATGATCTGGCTGCCGGTCAGCCGGTACAGCTCCTGGGCGGGGATGGCCTTACAAGCCTGCTCCAGGGCCCCATGGGTGCGCCCGTCCCGGTAGTGGCAGGGCGGACGGAGCAGCCGGCCGGCCCCGTCCAGCAGGCCGTAATCTACGCCCCAGGTATCGAAGGCCAGGGAGTCGACAGGCCCGGCTTTGCCCAGCGCCGTTTCCACCTCCGCCATAATGTACCCTACGTCATGGCACATATGCCCGTTTGCGGTGACCGGCACGTTCTCAAAGCGGTGGATTTCCTCATATCCAATGCTCCCCCCGTCGAAGCGGGCCCGGATGGCCCGCCCGCTGGAAGCGCCAAAATCAAAAGCCAGTACAGTCTTTGCTTGTCCCATAGTCCCTCCTGTATCTCTTCCGCCTTCTGTTCTTTGAATAGATTGTAGCACAGCCGTCCCATCAAATCAACCCGGCGTATAAAAAAAGCTTGCAATCAGCGCGGATATCGAGTACAATAGAGAGAAGTATGAAGGAAGCTATTGATTTGGAGGTGCTTATCATGCCGGATGAGTTCGCAAACAACACCATTACCTTTTCGCTGGACCCCGTGCGGGAGGCGGACATGAAGCGTATTCTGCTTACCGTGTACGACGCGCTGAAGGAAAAGGGCTACAACCCTGTCAGCCAAATCGTGGGCTACCTGCTCTCGGAGGACCCCACCTACATCACCACCCATAACAATGCCCGCAGCCTGGTGCGCCGCATCGACCGCGACGAGCTTCTGAAGGCCATGGTGCGCTCTTACCTGGGCGAGTGACAATTATTTTAGAAAGCGGTGATCATTTGAGCTCAAAGAAAACGGAATTCCCCACCTATAAAGGCAAGCCTTTGGTGCGCAGCGGGGATACGATCTACTATGGCAGTATGCGGGATAAGTATGTCATCAAAATGGACGTGAAGTCCAAGAAGAAGGTCGGCGACCTGGAGGTGGCTGATAAGGTTCTGGTGTCCCTGATGTATACCGACCCGGAGATCCGCAGCCGCAAGCAGATCGTCAAGACCAGCGAAAAAGACGGCCTTTACCTGGCCCTGGACATTGCCGACGCCTGGCTGACCCGGGCTTTGGCCGACTGAGGTCCCTGTGCCATGAAACACAAAAGAAGACCCGGAAAAAACCGGCGTCCCAGCCTGCCCTGCGCAGCTGCTGGAACGCCGGTTCTTATTTTTTCTTCCGGACTTCCAGCCACCGGGAAACCGGCCCCGACAGAAAGACCGCCGCCACGCCCATTCCGGCAAACATCACGTACAAAAACGGGCTGGCCCCTTCCTCGGACGCCGAGCCCTCCGGCAGGCCGTTTATTTGCAGCACGGGCGGCTCGCTTTCTTCCTCATCCTCCACTACCGGGACGGGTATGCCCGACGGGCTGGGGCTCGGGGAAGGCGAAGCGCTGGGCCGGGGCGTGCTGGTTGGGGACGGTGTTTTGGTCGCCGCAGCCGCAGCCTTCGTGCTGGAAGCGATGCTGTTCGATGCGCTCGTATTCGTGCTGGCACTGGGGCTTGCGGTGGCTTTTACTTTCTCCTCCCGATGCACCATGACCCGGTAGACCTGCTTGGTCTCCTTGTCCTCCGCCGTGACGGTAAACAGAAACTCCGTGTCGCTGCCCCCAGCCCCCAGGTTCTTGCGGTTGACCTTCCAGGAAGCGCCCTCTGCCGCCGTGGCCTGGAAGGTCAGGGAGGTCACGGAATAGGGGACGGTCATGGCGTAGTCCAGCACGTCGGGGGAAAATGCCGGGTCCAAGCTGCCGGTGTCGGGCTCCAGGGAAAGCAGCGCGGCGTCCTGGCTAAGCTGCTCCTTCTCCCGGTAGACCTCCACCTCATAGACCTGTTTCGTCTTCCCATCCTCGGCCGTCACGGTAATCTTGAACGTAGTCGTGCTGCCGCCCGACCCCAGCCGCTTTGCATCCACCTTGCACGTAGCTCCGTCCACCGGCACCGCCGTAAAGGACACCTCCTCGACCTCATAAGGCACGCGCATGGTATAATGCAGGCGGCCGGGGGAAAACTCCTGCTCGAACCCGCCCACGTTCGGCACCAAGGAGCGCAGCAGCGCTTCGTCACGGAGGGCTTCCCGATACACCGTCACGCGGTAAATTTGCTTGGCTTTCCCGTCTTCTGCCGTCACCGTGAAGCGGAATTCCGTCTCCGTGCCGGGATTGCCCAGCTTCTTGGCGTTCACCGTGCACTTAGCGCCCTCAGCCGGCTCATAAGTAAAGGACAGCGTGCCTACCTCCGCCGGCACCGACATGGTATATTCCAGCCGGCTCGGCGAAAACTCTTGGTCGAGCTCCCCCGTATCCGGCACCAGCGACAGCAACTCCGCGTTATCGCTGCGGGGTTCGCGGTACACGTCCACTTGATAGACTTGCTTCGTCTTTCCGTCGGCGGCCGTCACCGTGAGCTGGAACTCGGTGGTCGACCCCTCCCCTAACAGCCGCTGGCGGTTGACCCGGTATGTGGCTCCCTCCACGGGCACGGCGGTGAAGGTCAGGGAGCTGACGCTGTAGGGCACGCTCATGGTGTAGAAAAGCTGGTCGGACGAAAAGGGCTGATCCAGCTCGCCTGCGTCGGGCGCGAGGCTTATAAGGGCGCAGTCGCTGCTGATGGGCTCCAGGACCTCAAAAGACAGCACTTCCTCTATATCCGGGAAGACGCCCTCCCCTTCCGACGAGAGGGCCTGCCCCACCCGCACCCGGAACTCTGCCGGGCCGGGCTCCGCATCCTCCCGCACCTGGAAGCGGTACGTTACGGCCGTTCTGGGGCCAGCATAGGCCAGGCCAGTACTTTTCTGCGTGTAAACCAGCGCCTCTTGGCCCTCCTCCGGCCCTGCGGTGGTGGTATAGTTGTCCTGCAGGCTGTCCGACAGCCGCACCCGTTGGCAGGTGAAACGGGCAGGGTCGAAGTCCAGCCAGAGGACGAATGCCCCCAGGGGCCCCGCTTCCCCGCCGTAAGACAGCGTCAGGTCAAAGGAGCTGCCGCCGCGCCCTTCGCCGGCCGTGAGCACAGCTGAAAAAGGCGGCCCCTCCGCCGCCTTAGCCGTGAAAGCCCCTGCCAAGAGCAGTGCTGCCACAAACAGGCTGGTTAGACACCGTCTCATAGGGCTCGCCCCCTTCTAAAATCAATCTTATACAAAATTATATCATGATTTTGGTTTCAATGCAAATGCTTTCCCAAAAAGAAAATTTGCAAATTTGACAAAAATCTATTGTATTGAGAAGGTAAATGTGCGATAATGACCATATACCAAATTAAGGGAGGCGGGTTCGCCATGAAAAACCGGAACGATAAGAAATTCACGAAAGTGGAAAAAAGCTGGATAATGTACGACTGGGCCAATTCGGTCTATGCCACCAACATCCTGGCGGTGATCTTCCCCATCTATTTTAACAGCATCTGCCAGGCAAACGGGGCCGACAACCTGGTGCTGTGGTCCTATGGCACCTCGGCAGCTACGTTCCTGGTGGCCATCCTGGCCCCCATCCTGGGCGCTTTGGCCGACCACAAGGGCTACAAGAAAAAGCTCTTTGCGGCGTTCCTGTTTATCGGCGTGGCGTTCACCCTGTCCAACGCCTTTGTGGACAGCTACCAGCTCCTGCTTATGGGCTACGTGCTCAGCCACATCGGGTTCTCGGGCTCCTGCCTGTTTTACGACTCCTTCCTTACCGACGTCACCACCAATGAGCGCATGGACCGGGTTTCCTCCTGGGGCTACGCCATGGGCTACATCGGCGGCAGCACCATCCCCTTCCTGCTGTCCATCATCCTGCTGATGGTCATGG
>CANTDZ010000080.1 GCA_947652665.1 uncultured Clostridia bacterium | reverse complement strand
GAACTGGCTTTCTCCCAATGAGTTCTTTGTACAAGATGTTTGACAATCCTACAAAATATAATCTATGGTTCCCAGTATGGCATTTTCTTGGGAATCAACATTTCTCTGCGATTTCATTCCCACGTCCGTCTTGCGGGGGTCCATGTACTGCTTTAGCCCTTTCTCCGGGTTCCTTCGGATTGCTTGATACACATATCCCATGGCCTTTCTTTTATCCTGTGCCACACCCAGACCGTCCCTGGTGCAGTCGCATATAATGATTTAATCGTCTACGGTGGCGGTGCCGTTTTGGATTCGCCTTTGAATATTTTGCACGACGCTCCCCGCGTTTTCCTGCTTCGCCTTTACCGCCCTTTCCCGGAGCGGTTCGGTCAAGTTCATCTCCTCCAGCTCCGCCCCTAGCAGCGCGGTTTTTGCGTCTATGTTGCCATACCCTGCCGCTCTCAAAAGGGCTTCCATCGCTTTCTCATGAGAGGATTCGTCTGCTGCAAGAGCCCTGTATAAGAGAAAGTCGCCCTTTCCCAACATTCTGCGTTCCTCCGCGGTAAGCGGTTTTTCCCGCTTACCGCTTGCCCCGCTGGAATTTTTTGTGATCTTATGCAGCCACTTCCATGCTATATTTTACTTGATCCTCATCCTGTAGAAAATATTATAAGCTGGCGTTCCAAAAGAGCGCCAGCTTCCTTACTTTAATTTCAGATAGCCTGATACTGCTCAATGATACGCCTGGCCAGCCGGGCGTCAATGGTGGCAAACCCGGGCGGGTCGACGAAGTCCAGGGCGCGCAGCACCTCTTGGGACTGCTGGTAGACCTCCAGCCGGGTGGAGTGGTACACCGGTTCGGGCTTGCCGGGCACGAAGATGGCAAACTCCATGTCATTTCCCTGTATCCGGCTGAAATAGGCGTGCACCCGCTTGGCCTCGTACTTGTTCTTGATGATGGTGCACAGGGCGTTCTTCACAACCTCCACGGCCACGTCGTCCAGGCCGTTGTCAAACACCAGGATTTTCTCCTTGAGCTCCGCCAGGTTCTTTACCCGCCGCTTGACGAAATCCTTCACGGCATCGGTGGGCTCGGCGGCCTGGCCGCTGCCGCCGGGGGTCACGCAGACCACGTACTTAGCGTCCGGGTCGATGTACAAGAACGGGTACGCCATGGCTGCAAAGTAATTGCACCGCTGGCAGCGCCAGTCGAATACCGTCTCCTCCAGCGCCTTCTGCTTGAGCTCCGGATTCTCCCGGGCGTTGATGCTGGTGTACAGCCGGTACTTCTGCGAAACCCCGCACTGGGGGCAGATGATATCCTTCATGATTTCCGTAGACATTCCCTTATTCCCTTCCCTTTACGGCTCTTCGTCGTAATACTCCACGTCGCAGAGGTCGACCTCCTCATAGGCCTCCGGCTGGGACGCCGCCTGCATCATGGCCAGGGCCGCGTCTATGCGCAGCTCGATGGCGTCCAGGGCCTCACAGTGGGGCTCGGCCACGGGGTTCTCCTTGTCCCGCAGGGTATTATAATAGTAGCGGCCCAGCGCCGCATATTCCTTTTGGGCCGCCCGCTCTTCGCAGCGGAGCACCGCGCGTATGCGGTTGAGCTCTGCCACCCTGCGATGCTTTTCACCCAGGCGCTCTGCCGCGCAGCCCACGGCCCTGGCCAGATTTTTTACGAGTTCCATACCAACCTACCATCCTTTCTCTGGGCGCTTGGGGGCCCGGTTATGGATATTAGTATAGCACATCTGCGCGCAAAATAACAGACCCCAAACGGGAAATACTAAAAGAAACCCGCGAGGAGGATGGTCATGAAGGGAAAGGTTTACGGCTACATCCGGGTATCCAGCACCGACCAGAACGAGGACCGGCAGCGCATTGCGCTGGGCAAGCAGAAGATAGACCCGAAGAACCTATACATCGACAAGCAGTCCGGCAAGGACTTTCACCGCCCGGAGTACCGAAAGCTGGTCAAAAAACTCAAGCCCGGCGACCTGCTCTTCGTGCTGAGCATCGACCGCCTGGGCCGCAACTACACCGAAATTCTGGAGCAGTGGCGCATTTTGACAAAGGAGAAGTCCATCGACATTTGCGTCTTGGACATGCCCCTTTTGGACACCCGCCACGGCAAGGACTTAATGGGCACCTTTATCGCCGACCTGGTGCTGCAGATCTTATCCTTTGTGGCCCAGAACGAGCGGGAGAACATCCGCAAGCGCCAGGAGCAGGGCATCGCGGCGGCCAAGGAACGCGGGGTAAAGTTCGGCCGCCCGGCCCTGTCCATGCCTTCGGATTTCGGCCGCATCGTGCAGGCCTGGGAATCCAAGCGCCTGCCGCTGGAATCGGCCCTGGCCCAGTGCAGCATGAGCCAGTCCACCTTTTACCGGCGGGTGAAGGAGTACCGGGGGCAAAAGGGGCTTGCAAGTTCCGGCGGATTGTGGTATGATAAGGGACAATGAGGAAAAACGCGGTGAAGAAAGAAAGTACCTTTGTACGACCGTCCAGAGAGCCTGCGCCATCGGCTGGAAGCGCGGGCACGGGGCCGGCAGGGGGAAGTTCCTTTCGGAGCGGCAGGGCTGAAGCGTCGTGGTAGGCCCTGACGGGACGGCCCCGTTACAGGCCGCACAATGAGGGCAGTTCTGCTGCCGAATTTGGGTGGTACCGCGCGGCTGTATGCCTCGCCCCAAGGAGATGAGGGGCGGGGCTTTTTCTTTTGGCCCGGTCCCGGGACCTATATATTTAGAAAGGAAGATGTTGCATGAAGGAAAAGATCGAAGCATTAGCGCGGCAGTTCCAGCATGAGCTTTCGGGCGCCGGCACCAGCGAGGCCGTGGAAAAGCTGCGGGTGGCCTACCTGGGCAAAAAGGGCTCGGTGACCGCGCTGCTCAAGGGCCTCAAGGAGGTCAGCGCCGAGCAGAAGAAGGAAGCGGGCCAGCACATCAACCAGCTGAAAAAGCAGGTGGAGGAAAAGCTGTCCCAGCAGGTGGACGCCATCCGCGCCGCCGAAGAGCAGCGCCAGGTGGAGGCCGCCGAGCAGTACGACGTCTCCCTGCCCATGGACGCCCCCGAGGGTTCTTACCACCCCATTACGGTGGTGCAGCGGCAGCTGGAGGAGATTTTTGCTTCCATGGGCTTTACCATTGAGGATTATAAGGAGATCGTCACCGACTACGAGTGCTTCGAAGCCGTGAACATTCCCAAGGATCACCCGGCCCGGGATATGCAGGACACCTATTACCTGGAAAACGGCCAGCTTTTGAAGACCCACACCTCCGCCGCCCAGAACGCTATCATGCGCAAATACGGCGCGCCCCTGCGTGCGGTGTTCCCCGGACGGTGCTTCCGCAACGAGGCCCTGGACGCCAGCCACGAGAACACCTTCTTCCAGATGGAAGGTATGATGATCGACAAGGACATCTCCATCTCCAACCTGATCTATTTCATGAAGACCATGCTCTCCGAGGTCTTTGAGCGGGATATCAACGTCCGCCTGCGCCCCGGCTTCTTCCCCTTCGTGGAGCCCGGCTTTGAGCTGGACATCTCCTGCACCATCTGCGGCGGCGAGGGCTGCTCCACCTGCAAGGGCTCCGGCTGGATTGAGCTGTGCCCCTGCGGCATGATTCATCCCAACGTGCTGCGCGCTGGCGGCATCGACCCGGAGGAGTATACCGGGTTCGCGTTCGGCCTGGGCCTGACGCGACTGGTCATGATGAAGTACGGGGTCAAGGATATACGCGACTTGAACAGCGGAAATTTGAAGGCGCTGTCGCAGTTCACCCACGAGTGATGGGGTGCGCGCATGATGTATCCCTTTTTGACATTGGATGACGGCACGGAAATCGTGCACTCGGAGATGGGCGCAGACGGGCAGGTGAAGGTTTACATGGAGCGGGCGGATGAAACGGACGGCTTCCATCATGCGGCCTGCTGGCTGCCCGGCTATGTGTGGGAGGAGGTTGAAGGCTTTTCCCCGGCCGAGCAGGAACGCCTGCAGGAGGTGCTGCGCTCTACCGCCCATTTGATTTTGGAATTTTCCCAAGAAGGGGGCTTCGATCATGCCGCAGGTCTTTAAGATCGGCAGCTATTGGGTCTATTTCTGGGCCAATGAAAACGACCCATTGGAGCCCGTCCATGTGCACGTATGCCTGGGAAAACCCCAGGCAGGCGCCACAAAGATCTGGATCACCCAAGCGGGAAAATGCTTTTTGGCCAACAACAACTCGAAGATACCCGGGCCTACCCTGCGCAATATCATCAAAATCGTAGAGGCCCGCAGCGGCGAAGTCATTGAAAAATGGACGGCGTTTTTTGGACAGGCACATTTTTATTGCTAGAATAAGAGGAGGTAAAACCTTATGCTGATATCTATGAACTGGATCGGCGACTTCGTCGATCTCACGGGGCTGGACCTGGACGCCCTGATCAAGCGGTTCACCCTTTCCACCGCCGAGGTGGAGGAAGTCTTCCATATGGGCGAAAACCTGCGGGATGTGGTCGCGGGGAAGATCGTCTCTATGGAGGCCCACCCCAACTCCCAGAAGCTGCACCTTTTGAAGGTGGATGGCGGCGATAAGATTTACGACGTGGTCTGCGGCGCGCCCAACGCCCGGGAGGGCATCATCGTGCCCTTTGTTAAGGAGGGCGGCATGGTGGACGGCCAGGAGATTGCCTGCGCCACCATTGCCGGGTGCGAGTCCCACGGCATGTGCTGCTCCGAGCGGGAGCTGGGCATTTCCGCCGACCACTCCGGCCTGATGGAGCTGCCGGAGGACACGCCTATCGGGAAAGACATGACGGAACTGTTCGCCATTAAGGACTTGGTGTTCGAGGTGGACAACAAGTCCCTGACCAACCGTCCCGACCTGTGGGGCCATTACGGCATCGCCCGGGAGTTCGCTGCCCTGGCCGGCCGGGAGCTCAAGCCCCTGGAGACCGTGGAGCTTTCCGCTTATGAGGGCCTTGCGCCTATCGAGATACACGTGGAGGACACGGAGCTGTGCTACCGCTACTCGGGGCTGAAGGTGCGCAACATCACCAAAAAGGTCAGCCCGGTGGATATGCGCATCCGGCTGTTCTACTGCGGCAGCCGGGCCATTAACCTGCTGGCCGACCTGACCAACTATCTTATGCTGGAAATGGGCCAGCCCATGCACGCCTTCGACTGCGCCAAGGTGGACAAGGTGGAGGTCAAGCGCTTTGACGCGCCCTTCCAGTTCACCACCCTGGACGGCACGGAGCGCAAGGTGGACGAGAACACCCTGATGATCTGCTCGGACGGCAAGCCCGTGGCTGTGGCGGGCATCATGGGCGGATTGGAGTCGGAGATCGAAGACGACACCGACAGCCTCCTGCTGGAATCTGCGAACTTCGACGGGGTCAGCGTGCGGCGCTCGGCCACCCGGCTGGGGCTACGCACGGACGCCTCCATGCGCTACGAAAAGACCCTGGACCCGGAAATGACCGTCCCGGCGATTGGCCGCTTTATGAAGCTGCTGCTGGACATCGACCCGGACGCCCAGGTGATCTCCCGCCTGACCGACGTGTACGTAAAGCATTACCCCCAGATCACCCTGGACTTTGATAAAGCTTATGTGGACCGCTACACCGGCATTGAGATCGACGACGCCCGCATCCTGGAGACCCTGCGCGCTTTGGGCTTTGGAGCGGAGCAGTCGGGCAGCACGTTCATGGTGCAGGTGCCCAGCTGGCGCGCCACCAAGGACGTGACCATCAAGGCCGACATCATTGAGGAAATCACCCGCATTTACGGCTACGACAACTTCAATATTTCCACAACTTTGAGCCCCCTCTACCCCAAGAAAAAGAGCCCCGGCAACAAGGCCGACAACTTCGCGAAGGATCTGCTGGTGCAGCGCTGGCATCTGCACGAGGTGCACTCTTACATCTGGTTCGACCAGAAGAAGTGCAAGGAACTGGGCATCGCGCCGGAAACCAACGTGCGCCTCATTAACGCCCAGACCCCTGACCACGAGGTCATCCGCACCAACATGGGCCCGACCCTGCTGTCCTTCCTGCTGGAGAACAAGAGCTTCGGGGCCGACTTCGGCATCTTCGAGATCGGCCGCGTCTGCGAGGGCCTGGGAGAAGACGGCCTGTGCAAGGAGCGCAAAAAGCTGGGCATCGCACTCTACAGCCGCACCCGCAGCGAGAAGGAGCTCTATTTCGAGCTGGCCGGCATCCTGCGCACCATGGGCCGGGAGATCAAGCGTGCCGAGCTCTCCTTCTCCAACACCGAGCCCTCCCACGCCTGGCAGCACCCCCGCAACACCGCCGCCGTCTCCTATAACGGCGAAGCCCTGGGCTGGCTGTGCACGCTGCATCCGGCGGTGCTGGGCAAGATCGACAAGAAGGCCGCCGTGGCCTGCGCCCAGCTGGATATGGACACCTTTGCCGCCATCCCCACCGCCGACACTGTGTACCGGGAGCCCTCCAAGTTCCCCGGCATCGACATCGACCTGTCCCTGCAAATGCCCGAGGGCATGACCTTCGGCGCCATGCAGCCTGCCTGGGAAGATGTGGACGCGTCCCTGCTGACGGGCGTCACGCTGATCGATTCCTTCGAGCAGCAGGGCTTAAAGAGCCTAACGCTGCGGTTCGCGTTCTCTTCCCAGGAGAAGACGCTTTCCAAAGAGGAAGTGCAGCCCTGGGTGGACGGCATCGTGGAAAAGCTGGCCCAGAAGGGCGTGGCTTTGAGGGGGTAAGGCTATGGGATTCCCGACAGAGCGCCTTAACTGGACCCGCGAGCCTGCCAGCTTCCGCATCACCCCGGAGGAGGTGGAGATCGTCACCCGCCCCCACACCGACCTTTGGCAGCGCACCTATTACCATTTCCGCAACGATAACGCCCCCGTCCTGCAAATGGAGACGGAAGAAAAATACTTTTCCTTTGTGGTAAAAACGGATTTTGCCGACAGCCATCACCGCTTCGACCAGTGTGGAGTAGTGGTCTACCTGGACAGCGAAAACTGGCTGAAAGCCTCCATTGAATACGAGAACGAGGAGTACCAGCACCTGGGCAGCGTGGTGACAAACGGCGGCTGGTCAGATTGGGCTACTACCGAGATATCGGCCCACATCAAGTCCATGTGGTACCGGCTCAGTCGGAGGGAGGATGATTTCTGCCTGGAGTGCAGCGAGGATGGGCAAAGATTCCGCCAGATGCGGGTCTGCCACCTGCACAAGGCGGACGGGGCCGTGCGTTTCGGCCTTTATGCCTGCAGCCCGGAGGAATCTTCCTTCAGGGCCGTGTTTACCCATATGGAACTAGGCCCCTGCCAGTGGCAGGCCCACGACGGACAAGCTCCGGATGAATAAAGGAGGAAAGCCCTGCCACGCCCGGCAGGGCTTTCCTTATGCAGAAATTCAAGCGCCAAAGAGGTTCTTGGCCTTCTCCATGTGCTCTACGATCTTCACGCCGAAGGGGCACCGGGACTCGCAGGCCCCGCAGGCAATGCAGTCCCCGGCCTTTTTCTCCAGCACGGCGTAGTGCTCCCGGACGGTCTCGGGCACCATGCCCTGGGCTTCGCAGAGGTCGGCAAACTTGTTCACGGTGGCAATGTCGATGCCGGCCGTGCAGGGAGCGCAGTGGCCGCAGTACATGCATTTGTCGGTGAAGGGGTGCGCCGGGCAGGAACTCAGCAGGGCGCTGTAGTCCTTTTCCTCGTCGGGCAGGGTGCAGTAGGCCGCGGCTTCGTTGAGCTGGTCGATGTTATGCACCCCGGCCAGCACGGTGGCTACGCCGGGACGGGTCAGGCAGTAGTGCAGGCACTGGGCCACGGTCATGGCCGCGCCAAAGGGGGACTCCTTGGCGTCCAGCAGGGCTCCGCCGCCGTAGGGTTTCATGACCGTCAGGGCCACGCCCTCGCTTTCGCACAGGCTGTAGAGCTCCTGGCGCACCGGATCGGTGCTGGAGAGGACGTCAAGGGCCTCATAGGTAGAGGCTTCAAAGAGGGTGTTCACGTCCTCGTTGGGGGGCAGGATGTCGTAAGCCGGGTTGATGCTGAACATGATCACGTCGATAAGCCCGGTCTTCACTGCCTGGATGGCCACCCGGGGGTTATGGGTGCTCATGCCCAGGTGCTTGACGCGCCCGGCCGCTTTCTGCTCTTTGGCAAACTCAATGACCGGGCCGCTAAAGACGGTATCGAAATCCTTTTGCTCGTCCACGTAGTGGATCATGCCCACGTCGATGTAATCCGTACCCAGGCGCTGCATCAGGTCCTCGAACGCCGGGACCACCTGGGCCATGTCCCGGGTGCGCTTGTACTGGCCGTCAATCCACGCCGAGCACATATGCGCCTGCAGCACGAACTTCTCCCGGCGGCCTTTCATCCCCAGGCCGATGGCGTCGCGGGCCTGGGGCTCGGCGTTGTAGAGGTCGAAGTAGTTGACCCCGGCTTCCACCGCCGCGTCAATAAGTCCCTGGGCTTCTTCCGGCGAGAGCTTTACAAAAGCCTCGCTGCCCAGGCCGATTTCGCTGACCTTGAGGCCGGTGCGGCCTAGTGTCCTGTAGTTCATAGAAAAATCCCTCCCATTTGGATTCTAAAGAAAAGTATATCGGAAAGAAGCGGGAAAGGCAAGGGCCCAATTGTGAATCTTTACAAGCGGCCCCGTCCATGCTAGAATAAATGGGAGAAAGGGAGAGATGTATGAAAAAAATATTGCTGATCGCTACAGGGGGCACCATCGCTTCCCAAAAGACCGAGGGCGGGCTGGCCCCGGGGCTGTCCCCAGGGGAGCTGCTCCGCCGCGTGCCGGACGCCCGGGCTTTCTGCCAGATTGACACCGTGCAGCCCATGAATCTGGACAGCACCAACATCACCCCGGGACACTGGCTGGCCCTGGCGGCGCTCATAGAAGAAAACTATGGGAAATACGACGGCTTTGTGATCTGCCACGGCACGGACACCCTGGCCTATTCCGGCGCGGCGCTTTCCTATTTGATTCAGGGCACCCGCAAGCCCATTGTCCTGACCGGGGCCCAGAAGCCCATCGACCGGGAAGACACCGACGCCCGGCAGAACCTTTTGGACAGCCTGCGTTATGCCAGCTCCGGCGACAGCGGCGTGTGCATCGTGTTTGGCGGCCACGTCATCGCCGGAACCCGCGCCCGCAAGACCCGCACCAAAAGCTATAACGCCTTTTCCAGCATCAACTTCCCCGACCTGGCCGAGATACGCGACCACCGGGTGGTGCGGTTCCTCCCCTGCGCGGAGTCCGGGAGCCCCCGCTTCACCCATACGCTGAACACCCGCGTGATGCTCCTGAAGCTCATACCCGGCCTGCCGACAGAGGCCTTCGCCTCGGCCACCGCTTGCTGTGACGGTCTGATCATCGAGAGCTACGGCGTGGGCGGCATCCCCGACGCCTACCTTTCCCAGCTGGAGGCCTTGGCCCATGCCGGCAAGACCATCGTGCTGGCCACCCAGGTGCCTCAGGAGGGCAGCGACCTGTCGGTCTACCAGGTGGGCCACCGGGTCAAGGAGCGCTACCGCCTTTTGGAGCCTTATGACATGACACTGGAATCGACGGTGACGAAGCTCATGTGGGTCTTGGGCCAGGCGGACGATCCCCAGGAAATACGCAGGCTTTTTTACACGCCGGTCAACCACGACCTGCTCTTTTAGCCTCTGGATAAAATTTTTTCAAAAAAATTCAAAAAGCTCTTGCTTTTTTCGCGTTCTTCCGTTATAATAATATACGTTGTCCGGGTGTGGCGCAGTTGGTAGCGCGCTTGACTGGGGGTCAAGAGGCCGTGAGTTCAAGTCTCGCCACTCGGACCATCAAGAGGCGACAAAAAAGATATTCGCCCAAAAAACCGCGCGGTTGCGCGGTTTTTTGCATCTCAGAAGCCGGGATTTGAAAAT
>CANTDZ010000079.1 GCA_947652665.1 uncultured Clostridia bacterium | reverse complement strand
CTTGCCTGGGTTCCTTGCCGATCTTCAGGCGCTCTGACTACTGTTTGACTACTATTTTCAGAAATCGGCAAAACCGCCGCAAACCCAGGTGTACCACCGGTTTGCGGCGGCATCTATTTTTGCGTGTAATTTGTGCGATGTAGCTGAAAACCGCATAAACACAGGGTTTCCCTTTTGACGGCCTGATAACTCCGACTCTGAGGGCCGCTGGTTCGAATCCAGTCGAGCGCGCCAAAAACTCCAAGATTTGTTTTCTTGGAGGTTTGTTTTTTGGTGGTTATGTATAGAGAAATGCGCTGGTGAATTTTTTATTATTGCTTATTTGTAGAGTTTATTAGAGTTTTCCACGGTAGTCAAATAGTGGTCAAATATCTAGGCTGTTCTGTAGCACAGCGCTGGCGGCTTTCTTCTTATCGTCGAAGGCGTGGGTGTAAATGTCCAGCGTAGTGGATACCTGCGAATGGCCCAGCAGGCCCGATACGGTGGCTACATCGGCCCCACCTGCTATCATAAGGCTTGCCGCCGTGTGACGCAGGCTGTGGACATTGAGGTCTGACGGCAGGCCGTGCTTCTTGAGAATCAGTTTGAAGCGCCAGGTAAAGCTGCTGGGAGTCATGGGCAGTTCCATGCCGTGGCGGCGGAAGATGTAATCATCTGTAGATAGCTCACGCTCATCATAGGTTTCCGCCTCTTGCTTACAGAATTTGCGGTATTCTTTCAGCAGGCTTGCCATCTCAGCGGAGAAGTAGACGTAGCGGTCACCTGCGGCGGTCTTAGGCTCTTTCACGATGATTTCCTCCCCTGTGACCTTGACCACGTTGCGGCAAATGTGGATGGACTTTTCTTTGAAATTCACATCGCACCACTTGAGGCCGCAACACTCGCCCCGGCGCATACCTGTAGCGATGACCAGCTTAAAGAAGGTTTCATACTTGATGCTTTCTTCTTCCAGCGCGGCGATGAGCTTCTGCGTAGTTTCCTCGTCAGCCACGTTTTGCTTTTTCTTCTTTTTGCCAGCGTACTTGTAGGTGCGCCAGGCTGGGTTGTGAGATAAAAAGCCGCCCTCCATCGCATCAGAGAGGATGCCACACAAACAGGCGTGGACACCCTCAACGGTGCTTTCGGAGAGCGGTTTTCCAGTGATACTGTTCTTTTGTTTGCGAAGTTCCGCGTAGAGGTTGCGGAAGTGTTCGGGCTTTAGGTCGGTCAGCTTATAGCCGCCTAGGTGCGGCATGAAGCGGTCGATGTCCTGTTTATCGCGGGCCAAGGTGGATTTTGCCAGTTTAGCGGGGGCGATTTCCCGAAGCCACATCTCGGTGTAGGCCGCGAGAGTGATTGTCTTGTCCACTTTCACTGGTTCGTTCCTGCATTGGCGCTCGAAGAGGGCGGCTTCTTCTTCCAACCATTTTTCTTTGGCCTTGGGTGTTAAGGTCTCGGGCGGATGAACTGTTTTCTGCTGGGGCTTGCGGCGCTTACCATCAAAATCATAGCCCATGGAAACTACGAGAAGGTAGCTGTTGCCCCGTTTTCGGATGCTTGCCATACTGTCAACCTGCTTTCTGTTGTGATTTGCCCTGTTGAGGCAACCACACCATACCAGACGTGCGGGCGGAAGTCCAGTGGGAAAATCATTTTCCACTTACTCAACAAAATGTGGGTGGAGAGGCTGGCTGTATGTCCATCATTCTGCCCTTATGCGCTATGGAGCAGTGCATCGGTCATCACCTGCGCGGCGCGATTCTTCAGCTCCATCTGCGGGTGGCAGTATGTGCGCTCCAGAAACGAAGTGTCGGCGTGGCCTGCCAGGTCGGCCACTGTCTGTTTATCCACGCCATGATGCAGCAGTGTCGAGACATACAGGTGGCGCAAAGTGTGCAGGTGGAAGTTCTCTGGGAAACCGTTCTCTCGGAAAATCTTTCGCAGGTGCTTGGTGAATGTATCGGGATGGGTGAAGGCTCCATGCTCGTCCGTGAACAGATACGGACTGTGTTCCACGCCTGCGGCATCTTCTTCGCGCTGCTTGAAGCAGCAGTAGGTTTGCAGGAACGAAGTGATGTCCTCGTCGATTGCGATGGTTCGGCTGTGTCCATTCTTGGTTGGACCTTCACAGACACCCTGGCCTGCCACGATGCTCCGGGAACGGCTGACTGTAAGCACACATCGGTACTGGTCTGTCATGATGAAGTCGTGCCATTTCAATGCGCACAACTCGCCTCGGCGGCAGCCGGTATATAGTGCCAGTATGTAAAACGCTCTGTAAATCTCCGGCTCATCCAACAGGGCGAGGATGAGTTGCCGGGCTTGTTCCTCCGTGGGAATAAATTGCTCACGCTTCTCCGTATCAGGCAGGTCAATCATGCGGGCGGGGTTCTTTAGAATGATTTCATTCCGCTTGGCGTCACTCAGCACTGCCGATACCACAGTCAGGTACTTCTGTACTGTAGCCTCCTGCACAGGCTTGCCGTGAGATGTACGCTTGCGGAGTTCAATCAACAGATTTTCCAGCGCCATGGGCCGAAGCTGGCCCAGCTTTATCCCACCGATGAAGGGATAAACAACCTTTAGCATCCGCCGGTAGCTGGCTATGGTGCCCGCCGCATACTTTACCTGTCTGTCCAGCCAACGCTGGGCGTATTCTTCGAAGGTAGTTTCTGCATCTTCACAAAAACCATTTTTGACAGTGCGTTCCATCTCTTCGGCGGCATGGGAAACGTACTGGTTGATGCCGCGTTTGCCAACGCCATCTGGCACAACAATAGTCTTGGCCTTGCAGATTTTCCGACCGTCCGGGCGGTAACCATTGCTCACGGTTATCTTAAATTTCCTATCACTAATCTTTTTGATGCTCGCCATATACAATTCTCCCTTACATTTTCTGTTCATATCCATCAGGCTTCTGGCCTAGTGGGCGTTTTCTTCTGCGCAGCTGGGGCATGGCAGTGCTGTCCTGTGGGCGGTGATTCTCGTCAATGACGCTGGCTAAATCAGCGGCAAGATATGCAATATCACTTCCAAAATCACCAGTGCTGCCGAAGGAATCATCGATATCCAAAACAGCCGAGCCGAGAATTTCTTCATCCTGTCCTGCTCCAAGGAGAGATTTTGTGAAAAGCTCTCGCTCATTCTCCCAGCCTGTGAAGAAAGATTCTTCATCACCTCGTTCGCCGACTGCTCCATCTCCGCTTGGAAATGCTGCACTGCCGAGTGCATTTCCCGACTGCAACTCTCCAATTTCCGCACCCTCTGGTCGAGGTACGATGTCAATTCTTCCCTGGTTGCCAGTCGCTCTGCCGCCAACTGAATCTCCATCAACATTTGAATCTGTGACTGTTGTAGACCAATCATCGCGGCCCAATTCCGCTCGGTCACGGTCACACAGGGCACCACCTCCTGCGCCGCCTGCACCTGCTGCCGGGCCTGACCCTTCAATTCTCCTAATGATTTCCGCTCGTAATTTGAACTCATACTCCATTGCCCCTTTCAAAAATTTATCTTCATGCAACCTGTTATCCCGACATTTCATACCGCCGGGAGTGGTGTAGGTGATAGATTTCCGTTCATCAGTCCATCGAACTTTGTAGCGCTTATGTTCCATCAACCGTATAAAATGTTCACGCGAACGTGCCAGTGCCATTGCATCTTCTATCGCCAAAATCAAATCCATTTTCCAACTCTGGTTCTTTTCCATGGAGCGGTACTCCCGAGTACCCGGCTCCTTACTGCGCTTTGGAAGGTCGGGCGGCAGCACGGACAGCCCATGCTCTGTGCAAATTTTATCAGAAAGCTTTCGTAACTTTTCCAATGTCCGCGGCCCTTGCCGAAGCATATAACCGCTCTCAAAGCACACGGAGTTGACGATGAAATGCGAGTGGATGTGGTGCGCATCAACGTGAGTGGCTACTAAAATCTGGCTGTCAGGCCATGCTTTCTCTGCAAACTCCTTCGCCACTTCGTGCGCCTGCTGGCCTGTGACGGCTTCCTCTGGCGAGAAAGACTGCGTGTAATGATAGAACCACACCGGGCTGTCTTTGCGATAAACCATGCGGATAGCCTTGAATTCCTGCACAGCAAACTGCGGGGAGCAGTTGATACCGCTGACCAACTGCCTGCCTACGGTTTTCTTTTCCTGTGCAACATAGTCGGCAACACGCCCCATCGCCGTGGCAGACTGCCGCCTGTAAGGAATGAAATTGACCGTAGCCATCAACGCACCTCCCTGCTGATGATTTCAAAAAATTGACGGTATAACTGTTGTAAATCCTCGTGAATCCTGTCCAGATAGACCGCATCTATCTTTCCCATGTTTGCCAGTGTTGTCAGCTGATTGAGGTTCCTGCCGATGGCATTCAGCTCTTTGGCGATAGCGTTACCATCGAGTAAGACGTTGACTTTGCTGTGCATTGCCGCTGCACGGATGTAGTTGCTGGGTGTCATCATGGCCACTTCGGCCTGCTCATTTATGTACTGGAACTGCTCTGGTGTGAACCGAACTGTGAAAGCTCTGTCTTTATTTTGTTTCATGTAGCACCTCCTAAAGTGGGTCCGGGCTACCGCCCGGTAACTGCGCCGTCCGACAACGTCGGACGAGTGCTCTGCTTGCCCTCCCTGAAAGGGAGGATTTCCGTAGGACACCTAAACTGTGGGGGTTTTGCCAATTTGCAGAAGAAAAAATACTTCTTGCGCTGTGTGGCCCTAAACGGCCCTTGGGTGGTGGCAGTGGCTCCCTACCCCGCCTCGGTGTCTGACCCGCCAAAACGGGCCGACAGGGGCTGAACGTGGGCGGGTTTCTGGTGTGTCGGACACTGCTCGAATCAAGAACGCAAGGACGCAATGTGTTACCGACTGCGGCCTTAGAAAACACAATATGTAGAGACATAATAATGCTACCATACAAGATACAAGAATGTAGTCCAAGACCTTTTGCGTCCTTGCGCCCTTCAACATTTCAACATCCATGCCCAGTGCCCTCCTATTTTCTTTGACGCTACATCCGTCATATTTTTCTTTGCGATGTCTAGCGTCCTGCGAGAAATACCGGCTTGTTCTACCAGTTGAATAATCTCCTTGACGGGCACCGGCTTTCCGCCGGACAGCTTGTCCCGAACCAATTTCTCTGTCAAGTCTACCTTTGTTTCCGCAGGCACGCCGTTGAGTAGCTCGTCGGCCTTGATATTTTCGTAGCCATCCACCCAGTGAAATCCATCTTCGCCAAGCGAAAATGCACGGGACTTCCCCTCCGGAGCCAGTGAGGATTTATCGTGGACAATCACCCGAACACTGGGCTCTTTTTTCATTCTGCCCACCAGCAGTACGCTCCGTGCCGCCGCACGAAAGTCGATTGAACCCAGGCCGCGATAGGCACTGCTGGCTCCCAATGCCTTGTTCAAGTGACCGATAAGCACCATCGCACAGCCACTCTGCTCAGCGATAAGAGAGAGCCTTTTCAGCACATCACGTATCTCATTTGCCCGGTTCATGTCCACCTTCTGACCGAGGTAAGCCTGTAACGGGTCGAGAATCATCAGTCGTGCACGAGTGTCCCGGATGGCCTGTTCGATGCGAACATCCAGCAGGGACAGCGACCTGTCTGTTTCATCAATGCAGAAAATTTTACTCAGGTCAGCCTGTGCCTCCATGAGCCTGGGTTTGATAGTATCGCCTAGACCATCCTCCGCAGTCTGGTACAGAATGTTGAAAGACGGCTGTGATTCCATACCAGGCAACGCCCGCCCGGCACTGCACATTGCGGCCATCCGTAGTGCTAATGTTGTCTTACCCTCGCCGGGGTTGCCTTGGATGATGGTGATTTTTCCAAATGGTATAAACGGATACCAGAGCCATTCGACCTTTGTCAGCGGCACATCTGCCATGCGTATGAGTTGTAATTTGTTTTCTTTTTGGGCCATGCAGTGCCCTCCTTTCGTAGCCATGCTCCACAAAAGTGGGAGCAGTATTCATAATCCCGATTTTCAAAATTTACTATGTCCATGGCGAAAGCCTCCTTAAAAGTTTTATAAAATAAAAAAAGGCCCGAAGGCCTAATTGAAATTTTACGATGGGTCTGATTTCAAGTCAAGGGGGGAGGGTGCCATGATGGCAGGGGGGATGTACGAAATATAGGGAGGGAAAATTTGTTTGTACACTAGATATTCCGGATTTTTGTTAAAAAAGTTATCACAGTTCCACTTTTTTCTCTCACAAACAGCTATCCGCGTTTTTAGCAGTTTTCAACAAAAATGTATCAAGGAAGAATCATGACATCTTTTATCCCTCACCGTTTATTTCCCCTAGCAGTTGCTCCAAAAACGCCCTGCTTGCTCTGGAATGCACCTGATATTTCTTCCATACAACGTACAACTCAGCCTCCAGCGCAGGCGAAAGCAGACGGAAGCACAGCTCCGTCTGCCCGGTTATGTCGATGATGCCGTCCAGGGCCAGCACATAGCCGAAGCCGCGCTTCTTTGCTTTTCTTCAGTATCCTTACCTTCCTTCCGATTGCGGCAGAGACGACGGCAACAATACATCGTACTGGAACCAGTCGAAATCCGCCTGATTATTGCTTTCCCTGCCGTTCCCGCTGGCGAACATACCCAACAGCATACCGGTAAAGGTGCCGATTGAAGCAGGGTTGAGCAAGGTGCTGTCAGCATTTTCATACAGCAGGGCGAGGCTGTCCTCATTGGTGCCGTAGAAGAAGGAGTACCACTGCTCGTTTCCAGTCACCCGGAGTACGATTTCATCGTTTTCCCACGGAACCTGTGCAACCACCGACTCGCTGGTCTCGGCCCTGAACCCTGGCAGATGTGCGTGGGTATTGGTCTCTGTGGTGACAAGGACCAAACGCAGGAGCTGCACACAGGCCTCACAGGCCCTCTCAAACCGGAACTGATGGTTCATAGCCTGGATAACGGCAATCCCGGCAGTTTCCCCCTCGGCAGGGGTAAAACTCATCTTACAGGCTGCGGCGAACTGCCTGTGCAGCTGCCGTCTCCCCACCAGGCTGATGTTGTGTTCCCGCTGCCACCGGACGTCCACTTCGTTATATCCATGCACCGGTTCAGAGATGCCCCGGGGCAGGCATTTCAGCTTTAATCTGCTGTTTGCCAGTGTCCAGAAGTTCGCTCCCGGCGTCCCCCATAGGCTCCATTCCAGGCCCAGCTTAGGCTGGTCAAAGCCGTCCCTGCTTTGCTCCTTTTTTTTGACCCCTACCGGCGGCAGATTGGTATCGGCATCGTATTCCCACTCTATTTTGCCGGTTCCGGGGCTGAAAATGGGCCAGTCCTCCTCCCAGGCAACGGGACAAAGGAAGGTCTCCCGCCCCAGGTTGTAGTGCAGGCCCGCAACAGGCCGCGAGCCCAGCATTACAGCGTACCATTTGCCGCTGGGCGTTTCCACCAGGTCCGCATGCCCGATATTGTGGAGTGGGTACCGCCGGCCCAGCTGGCGATGGCTCATTACTGGATTGCCGGGATTCCCCTCATACCAGCCGCGCAGTTCCCTGCTTCTGGCGGTGACAACCGAGTGGTAATACTCTGTGCCACCCTCGGCAATGACCAGATGATACCAACCGTTGACCTTATAAATGTGCGGCGATTCCGGAAACTTGCCTACACGCAGGGCGCTATCCCAAATCACAGAGGTTTCTCCCACCAGCTGCATATTCCGCAAATCGAGCTCCCGCAGCCAGATACCATTGTCCTTTGAGCCGTCAGGGCGTTCTACCACTTGACCAAGGCCTACGATATAGGCCTTGCCGTCATCATCGAAAAACAGAGATGCGTCCAGCCCCTGTACATCCGTCAGCCATATAGGCTGGGACCACGGCCCGGCGGGATTTTTTGCAGTGACTATGTAATTGCCCTTGTCGCTGAAATTCATATTTATCACGTAGAACAGGCCGTCATGGTAACGGATGGTGGGTGCCATCACCCCGCCGTTATAGGTGTTGGCAACCACATTGAACCCATTATATTCATCCATCACATAGCCAATCTGCTCCCAGTCCGCCAGATTCCTACTGTGGAATACAGGGATGCCAGGGAACAACTCAAAGCTGGAACACACCAGATAGAAATCATCTCCGGCCCTGCAGATGGAGGGGTCGGGATAAAATCCCGGGATAATGGGATTTTTGATCTTCTGCTCATTCATGAGATTTCCTCCTTGCAATGTCAGACGATCAACAGCCGCCGCTCGTTCACATGATGCCCAAACTCCGGCAGGAACACAAAGCTCTCCTTGTCCGGGTCCAGCGCGGCCTGGAGCGCGGGCGGCATATAGCTGGACGTAAAGCAGAACCCATACCTCAGATTATGATAGCCCTGGCACAACCCGCCTGGTTTTTTCACCTTGAGTACAGCAGTCTCTGTGGGATTCCAATGGGTCTTAAAGTCCACCGTCATTTCCTCCGCCGTATAATCCTCCCCCCGTAGGCTCCAAACAATCTGCTCCTTGGTAAAGGTCTCGCCGTCTACCGTCAGGGTCCCCGGCCGCAGCTGGGACAGGAATACTCCCCTGTAATAAGGCAGGCGGATTTTGAACTGGAAACCGGTAACCTCGCCGTTCTCCACGATGTTCCGGAATCCAACGGACTGAATTACTTCTCTCTCCATTGCTCTGCCCTCCTTAATCGCCTAAAAGGTTTTTCAGCATAATGTGCTGCTTGCGCAAGGTCTGCCCTACCTCATAACCGGGGTCGTATTTGTCAGCGCCCTCGTACTCGCTGAGCAGATAGCCGTCCCAGCCGCTGTCCTGCATCAGCTTTATGATTTCAGGATACGGGATGGTGGTCTCCTGGAAGTCGTCACTCATGTGGATGAATTTGGCGTGACAGCAGTAGATGTACGGCAGCAGAGGCACGATGTCCTCGGGCACGTTGGGCTGGAACTGGGGGTCCTTCCACTCGCCCGCGCCGAACTTGCTGCGGAACACGGAGAAGTCGATGTTCAGGCCGAAGTTCTTGGTGCCGGTCTCCTTGATGAAGTTCACGTAATCCGTGACCATCTTCCCTTTCAGGTTGGACGGCGTGTGAATCTCCGGGCACATTTTCAGCTCCAGCTTCTCTGCCAGGGGCAGTGCACCCTTTATGATTTCCCGCCAGTTCTCCACGGGTTCCAGGGCGTCGTTGATGACTGGCATCTTTGTGCGCATAACGGTGAAGCCTAAGCGGTGCGCCAGGCGCAGGTCGCGCTTGAGCATTTCAACGGATTCTTCGGTGGTAAGCTCCCGCCCGCCCAGCACATGGCTGTCAATCCAGTGGCCGTACTCCACCGGCACCACCTCGTACTTATCGCAGAGCCGCCACCATTTCTCCACCCATTCCTCGGTGGGGTAGGGATAGTTCTCAATATGGGTGTTGGCCAGAATCTCAATGCCATGGGCACCCATGTCATAGACGTCCTCGAAGCAGTCCTCCAGGGTCTTGGTCAGGCCGAACTCGGCGGAGTAGCTGTACAGCGCCACGCCACGCTTGGGGCCCTTTTTATTATACTGATACATGGTATCGCTCCTTAGCCCAGAATGATTTCTATGATATTCTAAGTATATACAAGTCAGAGGTTATTTTCTTCCCGTTTTGTGCTTGTTTTCTTTAGGAAGCATGTAAAATCGTTCTATCCCCCTGCATAAATTGCACAATCCGTTTCGCGATATGTGCAAATCAAAAAAGAGTCTTTCGTAGATACTTCACGAAAGACTCCCTGAAACGGTCGCCGTTTTTTATTCTTTTGTGACTGTAATCATCCGCACTTCATTGGGTTCTAGCTGAAAACTGATTCTAATCTCCCCGGCTGCCTCCGATTGGTACTCTGAAATGACCTCTGGAATCGACACATGTTCCAAGTATTCCAAATCGTCCCGGCTCAAACTGTCTTTTTCCATGTTTTTTTACTGTTTTCCATTTTCCGAACTTCCT
>CANTDZ010000078.1 GCA_947652665.1 uncultured Clostridia bacterium | reverse complement strand
AAGAAAAACTGAGAAACAGAAAAAAGCCCAGAAACCGCATGGTTACTAGGCTTTTTAGTGGTCGAGGTGACAGGATTCGAACCTGCGACATCTTGCTCCCAAAGCAAGCGCGCTACCGGACTGCGCTACACCTCGTAAAAAGGGCCGGGCATCAAAAACCCTTATAATCATACCGCAAAAAGGGGGAGAAGTCAACTCCCTTTTGCAGGATTTGCAAATCTGGGAGGAAACGTGTATAATACTGATATCGTTCCCCATCCTAAAAATCAAGGAGGCTCCCATGCCGGAAATCAGTGTGGTTGTACCCGTATACAACGTAGAAAAATATGTGGAGAAATGCCTGCGCTCCATTTTGGCGCAGACCTTCCCCGACTTTGAGCTTTTGGCCGTCATCGACGGCTCCACCGATAAGAGCGAGGAAATCTGCCGCCAAATCGCCCGGGAGGACCCCCGCGTCCGGGTGATCGTCCAGGAGAACCAGGGCCAGGGCGGCGCCCGGAACAACGGCATCGAACAGGCCCAGGGGGAGTGGCTGATGCTGGTGGACAGCGACGACTGGATCGAGCCGGAGGCCCTGGAAAAGTCCCTGGCGGCCGGCCGGCAGCACGGGGCCGACATAGTCGTTTTTGACTACCAGACCGTGGACCCCCGGGGAAACGTGCTCCAGACCTTCCGGGAGCCCTCGCCGAAAAACATCCCGCTTTCCCCGGCCCAGCACAAGGACGTGCTCTTTGCCGCCCCCTGCCCCTGGGGCAAGCTGTACAAAACCGAGCTCTTCCGCCGCACAGGGGTGCGCTACCCCACCCGCGTGTGGTACGAAGACCTGCGCGCCACCCCCAAGCTCCTGGCGGCCAGCAGCAAAGTGGTGTTTATAGACTATGTGGGCTCGGACTACTTCCTGCGGGACGGCTCCACCATGTTCAACGGCAACATCGAGCGCAACGCCGAAATCCTGCCGGCCATGGACGACATCCTGGGCTACTTCCGGGAGCAGGGCCTGTTTGACACCTACAAGGACGAGCTGTGCTACCTGACCCTGTACCACGCCTACCTGGCGGCTTCTGTGCGGGTGATCCGCATCGACAGAAAGAGCGCCCTCCTTAAGCGCTTCCGCCAGTATATGCAGGATGCCTTCCCCGATTATAAACGCAACCGCTATCTTTCCCGCCTGTCCCGCAGCCAGCGGATGCTGCTGTCCTTGCTGGACAAGAAGCAGTATGGGCTGATCGCGCTGCTGTTCAAGGTAAAAGGCTAGGGGGTGGGCAGATGGGCTTGAAAAAGAAATGGGAAAACCGCCAGCGCCACAGCCTGGTGGAAAACACGATCATGCTGTATATCCTGCAGTTCTCGACCATGGCGTTGGGGTTTTTCACCCAGGGGTTCCAGGTGCGGGTGCTGGGCATGGAGAAGGTGGGCGCCCTGGGAGCCGCCGCCTATGCCGCCAACTTCTTCCAGATGGCGGTGGATTTTGGCTTCATCCTGTCGGCCACCGCGAAAATTTCCCAGCACCGGGATGACAAGGCGTACCTGTCGAAAACGCTCAGCTGCGTCGTAGCCGCCAAGACCGTCTTTATGGCCGGGTGCTTTTTGGTGCTGTTTGCGTTCATCGCGCCCTATTTGGACGGCGAAGGCGAGCTGATGGTGTATTTGTTCTACCTGCTGTCGGTGTGCATGGCCTCGTTTCTGCCGGACTTCATGTACCGGGGCCTGGAACAGATGGCCACCATCACCGTGCGCGCGGTGAGCATCAAAATCTTCGCGGCGGTGATGATCTTCGTGTTCATCCGCCAGCCCCAGGACTATTACATGGTCCCCCTGTTTACCGCCCTGGGCAACGGCCTGGCGCTGATATTTGTATATTGGCACCTGTTTACCAAGGTTGGGGTGAAGTTCTGCCGGGTAAAGCTCCGGGACGTGTGGGAGGAAGTGAAGGAATCCTCGCAGTTTTTCCTGTCGAAGCTGGCGGCGTCCATTAACACGAGCCTGAGCGGCGTCGTTTTAAAAAGCGTGGCGGGCGACGCGGTGACCGGCCTGTACACCAACGCGGACAAGGTCATCAGCGTAGCCAAGGGGGGCATGGGGCCCATTGCGGACAGCCTGTACCCTCACATGATGAAGCACAAAAATTTCAACATCATTAAAAAAGCGCTCCTGTATATCTACCCCATTATTATTCTGGGGTGTGCCGTCGTATTCGTTTTCGCCGAGCCCTTGCTGGTCATCTGGCTGGGCCCGGAGGGCAAGGATGTGGTCCTGCCCCTGCGGCTGATGATCCCGGCGGCGGTGTTCACGTTCCCGGGGTATGTGCTGGGCCACCCGACCCTGGGGGCCATGGGCCTGATGAAGTACGCAAACATTTCCGTGGTGTTCGGCACGGGGGTGTTCCTGCTGGGCATCGCCATCGCCCATTTTACCGTGGGGATCGGCCTTGTGAGCCTGAGCATCCTGGCCAGCGTGACGGAATTTTCCGTGACGGCGTTCCGGGTGGTGGTGATCCTCAAAAACCGGGATTTGCTGAAAAATGGGGCGTGATATGTAGGGGAGCCCCTGGCCGGAGGCACTACAGGTAGAGCTTTCTTAAAGTCGAGGGTGGAAATTTTTGCTTTTTTCGGGCTTATCTGCTATAATTAGGGCAAAAGTTTGCTCTTGGATGGAGTTTTTGCCATGAAGAATATGATAAAGAAATTAAGGCGTACCATCGTCTTTCTATTAAAGATGGCGCTGTTTGCGTCGCTGTTTGGGATCTTCTTCGGGATTTTCGGGATCAACAACCCCTGGCTCTTCAACCTTTCCCGTACTACGGGCGTCACCATGGTCACCTTTGTGGTGCTGGGCATTGCGCTGATGTCGGTTTATGGCGGCTACGCTATCGGCACCCAGAAGTCCAAGCCCATCGTGCACTCCATGGCGCTGGCCACGATTATCACGGATCTGGTGACCCATTTCCAGCTGTCCATCATGAATACCAGCCAGTTCAATAACGACCACTTTGTCTACGAGACCCCCCACCTGCTTTTGCTGGTGATGGTGCTGCAGGTGGCCGTCATTGTGCTGTTTGCGTATTTCGGCAACTTCATTTACTTTTCCCTGGAGCCCCCCGAAAAGTGCTGCGTAATCTCCGCGTCCCGGGAGAGCCTGGGGAGCATCATCCCCAAGATCAAGCGGTTTAAGAAGCAGTACCAGATTACCGAGACCGTGCGCTACGATTCTCCCCATGTGCTGGACGTGATCGGCCGCAACGACACGGTGTTCCTCTACGACGTGCCCACCCGGGAGCGCACCAGCCTCATCGACTTCTGCTACCAGACCCAGAAAAACATCTACTATAATTTTGAAATGATTGACGTGGTGAGTCAGGGCGCCAAGTACGTGACCCTGGACGACAAGTCCCTGGTGATGCACGTGGCCAAGGATTTGACCATGGAGCAGCGCATCATCAAGCGGCTGATGGATATTTCTATCTCGCTGATTGCACTGGTCATTACCAGCCCGATTATGCTCGCGTGCGCCATTGCCATCAAGTGCGAGGACGGCGGCAAGGTCTTTTACAAGCAGGCGCGGCTTACCAAGTACGGGCGGGTGTTCCAGGTGTACAAGTTCCGCACCATGAAGGAGCAGAATTCCATCCACAAGTCCGTCACCGAGAACGACGACCGCATTACGAAAGTAGGCAACATCCTGCGGAAGTTCCGCATTGACGAGCTGCCCCAGATGCTCAACATCTTAAAGGGCGACATGACCGTGGTAGGCCCCCGTCCCGAAATGCTGGAGAACGTGGAGAAGTACACAAACGAGCTCCCCGAATTCTCCTACCGCCTGCGTATGAAGGCCGGCCTGACGGGCCTGGCGCAGATATCGGGCAAGTACAACACGTCCCCCAAGGACAAGCTGGTCATGGACCTGATGTACATCGAGAACTACAGCATCTGGCAGGACTTGAAGCTCATCTTCCAGACCATCACCGTCTTCCTCAAGGCGTCGGAGAGCACCGAGGCCTTTGGCAAGGAGGAGGCTTACGATTTCGACGACGACAACAAGCACGACGCCTAAAGGAGGCATTATGAAAGAGTATTTGCGCCGGGTATACGCCGGTTCCGCCGAGGATTTTTGCAGGAAGGCCGAGGCCGCCATGGAGTCGGGCGAGAGGCTGTTTGTGGTGACCGCCAACCCGGAAATTTTAATGGCAGCCGACCGCGACGAAAAAGCCCGGGAGCTTCTGCTGTGCAAGGACGCCGAGATCGTGCCGGACGGCATCAGCGTAGTAAAAGCCATGCGGATTCTGGACCTGCCGGTCACCGAGCGCATTACGGGTGTGGATTTGGCCGACAAGCTTCTGCACAGCGCCGGGCGCACGGGCAAGAGCGTCTACCTGCTGGGGGCCAAGGAAGAGGTCGTTTCGGCCCTTGCGAAAAAGCTGAAGACCCATTACCCCTCCCTGACCCTGCACTATCATAATGGCTACGACGGCGACAAGGACTCCATCCTCAAGGAGGCCGCCATCCTGGCCCCGGACCTGGTGCTGGTAGGCCTGGGCGTGCCGGCCCAGGAAATGCTGCTGTACCAGCATCTGGGGGAGTTTAAAAAGGGCGTGCTCATGGGTGTGGGCGGGTCGTTCGACGTATTGAGCGGCATGAAGCGCCGGGCCCCGGCCCTTTTTCAGAAAACCAACACCGAGTGGCTTTACCGCATCCTGCGGGAACCCTCACGCTTGAAGCGTTTCTGGCGCAGCAATGTGAAATTCCTGGGCGAGGTGCGTAAGGCAGCTAAGAAATGACCTGGCCCCTTTGGGGCCTTTTTTCTTAGCGTAAGGTTTTTGTAAAAAATTTATAGACATTCTTTTGAGAAAGGCAGAATATACTTTAAGAAAGGTTGAGAGCTATGGAAAAGATCCGCGTCCTATCCGTTTTCGGCACCCGCCCGGAAACCGTGAAAATGGCCCCCCTGGTAAAGGAGCTGGGCAGCCGGGAGGAGTTTGAGAGCCTGGTATGCGTTACCGCCCAGCATCGGGAGATGCTCGACCAGGTACTGCACGCCTTCCAAATCCAGCCCGATTACGACCTGGACATCATGAAGCAGGGGCAGACCCTGTCCGACATCACGTCCCGTGTGCTCAAGGGACTGGAGGGTGTGTTCAAAGAGGCCAAGCCCCATATTGTTCTGGTGCACGGCGACACCACCACGACCATGGCCGGAGCTTTGGCGGCGTACTATGCGCAGATCCCCGTAGGCCACGTAGAGGCTGGCCTGCGCACGGGGGACAAGTATTCGCCGTTCCCGGAGGAGCTCAACCGGCAGTTCGTGGGGTGCATCGCCGATTTGCATTTTGCGCCCACGGAGCTAAGCCGCCAGAACCTCCTGCGGGAAAACAAAGACCCCCAGGCCATCGTGGTCACCGGCAACACCGCCATTGACGCCCTGCAGACCACCGTGCGGGAGGATTACTCGGACGAGCTATTGGAGTGGGCCGCAGGCTCGCGCCTTTTGGTGCTGACCGCCCACCGCCGGGAAAACCTGGGCGAGCCCATGCACCGGATGTTTAGGGCGATCCGCCGCATCATTGAGGAGTTCCCGGACGTGAAGATGGTCTACCCCGTACACCTGAACCCCCTGGTGCAGCAGGCCGCCCAGGAGGAGTTCTCCGGCTGCGGCCGGGTGCGCCTGGTGCCCCCGTTGGAAATCGTGGAGTTCCACAACCTCCTGGCGCGGTCGGCGCTGATTCTGACGGACAGCGGCGGCATCCAGGAGGAAGCGCCGTCTTTGGGCAAGCCGGTCATTGTCCTGCGGGATACCACCGAGCGCCCCGAGGGCATCGAGGCCGGGACGCTGAAGCTGGCGGGTACGGACGAGGAAACCATCTACACCCTGGTCAAAGAGCTTCTGACGGACAAGCAGGAGTACGCCCGGATGTCCGGGGCCCGCAACCCCTACGGCGACGGCCAGGCAAGCCGCCGCATAGCGGACGCCATCGTCCAATATTTTGAGAGCAAAGGAAAGTGACATATGGAGCCGAAACGTCTGCCCCGGGAGGGCAAGGAAGGCGAGTTCATAGACAAAAGCAGGTGGGGGGCGGAGCTGTCCCTTACCCGGAGCCATTTGTTTTGGGCGGCCGTGCTGCTTCTGGCGGCGGGGGCGTTCTTCCTGCTGGAGAAGTTCCAAGGGGACGAGCAGACCGACGAGCAGGTGCACATGTACGGCTGGTACGCGGCCGGGTATGTGCTGCTGACCCTGTTGGGCGTGGTTTTGTGCCTGATTGAGTTCCGCATCCCCCACAAATGGCGGCGCATTTTGGGCTGGGTTATGCTGGGTGCGGCGCCGCTGGGCGCTTTTTACGCCGTGGACCTTATCAACAGCACGCGCATCCTCAGCTTCCCCCTGCGCAAGGCTGTGGCCAACTACCTGTGCTACCTGATGGTCTTTGCGGCCTTGTACGCCCTGTGCCGGCGGGTGTGGGTGACGGTCTTTGCGGCCGGGGCCATTTTCCTGACCTTCGGCATCGCCAATTACTTTGTGGTGCAGTTCAGGGGCCAGCCGATTCTGCCCTGGGACATCAACTCGGTGGGGACAGCCATCACGGTGTCGGGTGGCTACGAGTACACCCCCACCCAGCAGATGGCCCTGGCGGTGATGGCTTTTTTCTGTGTGACAATCCTGGCCGCCAGGGTATCCCCCCAGGGGCGCGGCACCGGCACCCGGCGCTTCCGCATGGCCGAGCGCCTGACCTCCCTGTGCATGGCCATTGCGCTGTTTTTCCTGCTGTTCCCGGCCAACATCCTCTCGAGCCTGGGCATTTCCGTGTGGGCTTGGAACCAGAAGGTCAGCTCGGAGCTGACGGGCATCGTAGCCGGGTTCTTTGCCAATGTGCAGTTCGTGATGGTGGAGAAGCCGGAGGGCTACTCCGAACAGGCCGTGAAGGCCCTGGGCCAGCAGCTGGACGGGACGGACGAGCCGGTTCCCCTGGGGGAGCCGGGGGAGATGCCCACTATCGTGGCCATCATGAACGAATCTATGACAGACTTTTCCCGGATGGGCACCGTGCGCTTTGAGCCGGACCCCCTGCCGTATATCCACAGCCTGCAGGACAGCGGCGATATGGTGTGGGGCACCGCGTACTCCTCCGTGTACGGCGGCAACACCTGCAACAGCGAGTACGAATTTTTGACCGGCAACACCACGGCTTTCCTGCCCGTCAGCAGCAAGCCCTACCAGCAGTACATCGACCACGAGCAGCATGGCCTGCCCCGCATCCTCAAAAGCTATGGCTACCGATGCGTGGCGGTGCACCCGGGCAAGCGGTCGGCGTGGCAGCGGGACGAGGCGTACCCCTTTTTGGGGTTTGACGAGTTCCTAGACGGCTCCGCCTTCGACGTGCCCCGGCGCTACGAGCACGGGCTCACCAGCGACCGCTCCTGCTATGACCAGATCGTCTACGAGTACGAGAACCGGGGCGAGGACCCGCTGTTCCTGTTCAACGTGACCATCCAGAACCACGGCGGCTATGAGGACGAGGACTTTGAGACCACCGTGCGGGTGGCCGATAAGCCGGGGGAGTACCCCCAAGCCGAGCAGTACCTGAGCCTGACGCGGAAATCCGACGACGCGCTGAAGTTCCTGCTGGATTATTTCAAGAAGCAGCCCGACCCGGTGGTGGTGCTGTTCTTCGGTGACCACTGGCCCAATTTGGAGCCGGAGTTTGTGGCGGAGCTTCTGGGCACCAACGAAGATGCTATGAACATACAGTCCATGATGCGCAAATACGAGGTGCCGTTCTTCCTCTGGGCCAACTACCCCCTGGAGGGCCAGGAGATCCGCGGCGTGAGCCTCAACTACCTGTCCGGCCTGCTGCTGCGCGCCGCCGGGCTGGAGGGCACGGCTTATACGAAGTTTTTGGAGCAGCAGCGGGAGGTGCTGCCGGTCATTACGGCCATTGGCACCATCGACCAGGACGGCCAGGTATACAAAAACGGCGATGCCACGCCTTATGACGACCTTTTGCGGGACTACGCCGTCCTGCAGTACAACCACGCCTTTGAGGAGGAAGCCCGGCAGACGGCGCTGTTTGCCCGGTGACCCTTGCGCTCCCGGGCCCTTTGTGCTATACTGGTAGCAATTCAATGGATGAGGAGTTGCTTTCATATGGCCAAAGTGGCAGTCCGCCGCGTGAACGAGTGGGATGGCCCCTCGATGCTGAAAATCTACGCCCCCTACGTGGGCACCCCCCAAGCCCCGGAACCGGCCCTGCCCGAGCTGCAGGACTACATCCGGCGCATTGACACCTACACCTACGGCCTGGGCTGGCTTTTGTGCGAGATCGATTCCACCCCGGCCGGGTTCTGCCATTTGACGGAAAACCGCCGGGACCCGGACAACCTGTTCTCCGTGGAGTTCCAGCTTTACGTAAAGCCGGAGTACCTGCGCCAGGGCGTGGGCCGGGCGTTGTGGACGCTCATGCGGGACATGATGGAGCTGGGCAGCCGCCGGGAGGTGTTCGCCCGGGTGGACGCAGGGAACCCGGAAGGCCGTGCGTTCTTTGAGGCCATGGGCTTCTCCCCCGTAGGCGAAGAGCCGCAGGATGGCCAAACCATACAGCTTATGCGCTATGAGCTGCACCCGGCCGACCCCGATGCGGTCAAGCCCATAAAGCCGTATCTCCTTATCAACCAGGACTACGAAGCCGCCCGCGAGAGCGCGGCTTTGCTGGTGCGTGCATAAAAGCTAGGCTGGAGCTTTGCCTCCGGCCTAATTTTTTTAACAAATTGTGTACGCAGGACTTGTAAAAATCTCCCGTCTGTGCTATTATAATACTGATTTTTGATAAAATGCGGAAGAAGGGCATTTTGTCAAATCAACGTGCTTCATTTACACAATTTTCTATAATTTTTGGGGAAAGGAGGTCTTTTTCTATGACGCAAGAACCCAGTTTCCTTCAGGTTGTCGCTATGGGTATTTGCACTGTGTTCATCGTCCTGATCTGCTTGATCATCATCATCAAGCTCATGGGCGCTGTCATGTCCAAATACACCGGCAGCGCGGCCCCGGCGGCTGCCCCTGCACCGGCTGCGGCCCCCGCCCCGGCGGCACCGGCCCCTGTGGCCCAGGGCAATAAGCAGCAGATGGTTGCCGCTATCGCCGCCGCCATCGCCGAAGACATGGGAGCGGACGTGAACCACATCAAGATCCACTCCATCCGCAAGCTGTAAGCTTTTTCACTGCCAGAAGTTAAATTTGATTGAGAGGTAATTGTTTTTATGAGAAACTATCATGTAAACGTAAACGGCACCGCTTATGAGGTTACAGTTGAAGAAGTAAAGGGCGGCGCTGCCCCCGTGGCGGCTCCCGCTGCTGCACCGGCCCCCGCTCCGGCCCCGGCTCCCGCCGCTGCCCCTGCCGGCGCTGGTGAGCAGGTCACCTCCCCCATGCCCGGCACCATTCTGGACGTGAAGGTCGCCGCCGGCCAGGCTGTCAAGTCCGGCCAGGTGCTCATGGTGCTGGAGGCTATGAAGATGGAGAACGAGATCATGGCCCCCAAGGACGGCACCGTGACCGCTGTGTCCGTTTCCAAGGGCGCGTCCGTCGAGAGCGGCACACTCCTGTGCACCATCGCTTGAGTGCATCTTTCTGAAATCAAAAAATAAGGAGTGTAATCCATGGAAGCTATTCAGAACTTTTTGCAGAGCACCGGCTTCGCACTCATCGGGGATAACCCCCTGAATTTGGTGATGATCGTCATCGCCTGCGTGCTGCTGTATCTGGCTATCGTCAAAAAATTCGAGCCTCTGCTGCTGCTGCCCATCGCCTTCGGTATGCTGCTGACGAACCTGCCCGGCGCTGGCATGTACCACGCGGAGTATTTCGCAAACGGCGTCATCGACTGGGCGGAGCTGGGCACCGGCCACGGCGGCCTCATTGACTACCTGTACCTGGGCGTCAAGCTGGGCATCTACCCCTGCTTGATCTTCATCGGCGTGGGCGCCATGACCGACTTCGGCCCACTGATCGCCAACCCCAAGAGCCTGCTGCTGGGCGCTGCTGCACAGCTGGGCATCTTTGTCACCTACATTGGCGCGAACCTCCTGGGCTTCACCGGCCCCGAGTCCGCCTCTATCGGCATCATCGGCGGCGCGGACGGCCCCACCGCCATCTACACCACCAGCCAGCTTGCTCCCCAGCTCCTGGGGCCCATCGCCGTGGCGGCTTACTCCTACATGGCTTTGGTGCCGGTCATCCAGCCTCCCATCATGAAGGCCCTGACTACTTCGGAAGAGCGCAAGATCAAGATGAGCCAGCTGCGCCCGGTTTCCAAGACCGAGAAGATCCTGTTCCCCATCATCGTTACCATCTTCGTCTCCTTCATGCTGCCCTCTGCCGCCCCGCTGGTTGGCTGCCTGATGCTGGGCAACCTCATGCGCGAGTCCGGCGTAGTGGACCGCCTGAGCAAGACCGTGCAGAACGAGCTGATGAACATCGTCACGATCTTCCTGGGCATTTCCGTTGGCGCTACCGCTACGGCCGCCAACTTCCTGAACTGGTCTACCATCAAGATTCTGATCATGGGCGTTGTGGCCTTTGCCATGGGCTCTGCAGGCGGCGTGCTGCTGGCTAAGCTCATGAACGTGTTCGCCA
>CANTDZ010000077.1 GCA_947652665.1 uncultured Clostridia bacterium | reverse complement strand
GCTGTCTCGCGGATCGGATGCAACGTCACCTTGCCGCGGCGTGAAGGTTTTTGAAGAGTCCAGAGAAACTTTTTCCTCAAAAAAGTTTCTCTGGCGGGGTTTGGGGCAGGGCCCCAACAAAAGGGAGGACATATGCTTCAATTCGTACTGGGCCGCGCGGGAAGCGGCAAAACGGAATATCTGCGCCGGATGCTGGCGGACCGGGCCCTCTCTGGGGACGGGCGCTGCATGATGCTGGTGCCGGAACAGTATTCGTTTGAGACGGAAAAGGCAATGCTGCGGCTGGCGGGGGCCCAGAGGGCCAATGCTATCGGGGTGTACAGCTTCACGCGGCTGGCCGAGACCGTCTTCCGCAAAGAGGGGGGCGCGGCTGGGCGAAGGCTAAGCGACGGGGGCAGGCGGATTTTGATGTCGTCGGCTATCGAGGCGTGCCAGGAGCATTTGGAGGTGTACCGCAGTGCGGCCCAGGGCGGGCGGGTCACGGACATGATGCTGACCGCCGTGAACGAGATGAAGATGTGCGGCATCGGGCCCCAGGAGCTTTTTTCGGCGGCGGAACAGCTGCGGGGCAAAGGCCTGGGGCAAAAGGTGCAGGAGCTGGGGCTGCTCTTTGAAACGTATGAGGCGCTGGTGCAGGCGTCGTACCTGGATTCACGGGACGACCTGACGCGGCTGGCCGAGGCCCTGGAGGAGAGTGCCTTTTTTGACGGGTGCACGGTGGCGGTGGATTCCTTCGAGGGGTTCACCGTGCAGGAGCTGCGGGTGTTGGGCAAAATCATGCGCAAGGCCCAGACCGTGGTGGTCTCCCTGTGCACCGACGGCCGGGGGGACGAAACGGGGATCTTCGCGCTGGTCGACCGCACCCACGCGCGGCTCAAGCGCTTGGCGGAAGAGCAGGGAGTGGGCGTGCTGGCCCCGGTTGTGCTGACCGGCGCGCCGCGCTTTCGCAACGACAATTTGAAGCTGGTGGAGGCCGGGCTGTTCTCTGCCGGGGAGGGGCTGGCTTCGGAGGACAGCCAGGGCGTCACCCTGTACCGGGCCTGGGACGTGTACCAGGAATCGGAGTTTGTGGCGGCTACCATCCGGCGCCTGGTGCAGGAACGCGGCTGGCGCTACCGGGACATCTCCATCATCTGCCGCGACCCCCAGCACTACTATGGCAGCCTGGACGTGGCCCTGAAAAAACGGGACATCCCCTGCTTTATGTCCCAGCCCATGCGGGTGGACGCAGAGCCGGTGACGCGGTTTGCGCTGGGGGCTTTCCAGTGCGTGCAGGCCGGGTTCTCTACGGACAGCCTGCTGGAGCTTTTGAAAACAGGGGTGTCCGGGTTCACGGCGGAGGAAATCTCCGATTTGGAAAATTACGCATTCCTGTGGAAGATCACCGGGGCCGGGTGGAGGGAAGAATTTGTCCGGCACCCCCAGGGGTTCGGCAAGGAGTTCACGGAGGAAGACGGGGCGTTTTTGCAGTACCTGAACGGTTTGCGGACGCGGCTGGTCGACCCCCTGCAGCGCTTCGCCGCCAGCACCCGGGATGCCACGGGGGAGGAAATCTCCCAGGCCGTGTACACGCTGCTGACCGATTACGGCCTGGAAGAAACCCTGCCTGCCTACTGCGCCCGGCTGGAGCAGGCCGGGGAGGAAGCCCTGGCCGCCCGGCAGGTGCGGGTGTGGGAACTGCTCATGGAGCTTTTAGACCAGATGCACAGCATACTAGGCCCCCGCAAGGTGGCACGGGAGCGCTACTACCAGCTTTTGCGGGAGGTGGTCGCTGCCGAAGACGTGTCGGAAATCCCCCAGACGGTGGACCAGGTGCTCTTTGGCACGGCGGAGCAGGTGCGGCAGTCGTCGCCCAAAGCGGCCTTTTTGATCGGCGTGGTGCAGGGGGAATTCCCGCTGGCCCCCCGGTCGTCGGGTGTGTTTTCCGATTCCGAGCGCCGTACGCTCCTGGAGCTGGAGCTGCCCCTGGGCGATCCCCTGGAGAAGAAAGCTATTGAGGAGCGATACTTGGCGTATTCGGTGGCCTGTGCGCCGTCGGAGGAGCTGTACATAAGTTGGCCGTGCACGACAGGGGGCGAGGACCGGGAGCCCAGCGAATTGGTGTCGGGGGTGCAGGCGCTGTTCCCCAACCTGAAGCCCCTGGAGGATTTGGATGAGGAATACTTCGCCGATTCCTACGAAGCCGCGTTCTCCTACATGGCCCCCCGCCTGCACGACCCCAGCCCTCAAGCCGCCGCCCTGCGCCTGCTCTTTCAGGACGACCCCGACTACCAAGGCCGCATCCAGGCTTTGGAGCGTGCCGCCGGACGGGGGGAGCAGCAGATTGAAGACCCGGAGCTGGCAAGGCAGGTGTATGGGGAAAAGCTGTTTGTGTCGCCTACCCAGGTAGAAAATTTCTATAGCTGCCAGTTCAAATATTTCTGCCGCTACGGCCTCAACGCACGGGAGCGCCGCCCCGCCGAGGTGGATGTCATGCAGTACGGCACCCTGATGCACTATCTGTTCGAGCAGGTGTTCCGCCTGCCCCCAGAGGTGCGCGAGGGCTGGTCGGAGGAAGAACTGGAAGCCGTGGTGAGGGCGCACATTGAGGAGTATGCCCGGGACAATTTGGGGGGCATGGAGCTTTTAAGCGGCCGCCAGAAATACCGGCTGGGGCGCATGGCGCAGTCGGCGTGCAAGCTGGTGCGCCACGTGGAGAAGGAGCTGGCTCAAAGCCAGTTTGCGCCCGAACACTTCGAGCTGGGCCTGGGCGACGACCGGGAATACCCGCCCCTCAAGGTGGAGACCGGCACGGGGCGCACGGTCACGGTGGGAGGCACCATCGACCGGGTGGACGTGTACCACAGCCCCAGCGGCCAGGATTACGTGCGGGTCATCGACTACAAGACGGGCCGTAAGATGTTCAAGCTGGCCGACGTGCTCTACGGGCTGAATATGCAGATGTTGGTCTACTTGGCGGCGCTGGTGGAGGGGGGGCAGACGCTCCCCGCCGGCATCCTCTATATGCCAGCCGCCGAGCCCACCATCAGCGCCGAGCGCGGGGAGGACGAGCTGTCCATCCAAAGCCGGGTGGACAAGCAGCTGCGCATGAACGGCGTGGTGCTGGCCGACACCGAGATCATCAAGGCCATGGAGGATGGGGCCAAAGGGCACTTCATCCCCGCGACGATCAATAAGGACGGGAGCCTGCGCAAAAGCGGCTCGCCCCCCTTGACGGACGGGCAAATGAAGGTGGTGCTCCAATACTCCAAGAAGCTTATCGCCGCCATGGGCCGGGAGCTGACCCGGGGCGCGGCCCAAGCCCAGCCCAACATGAAAAACCACAACGCCTGCAAGCTTTGCCCCTATGGGGCCGTGTGCGGCAGCGAGTTTGAAGAAAAAGACATAGAGGACGACGCCACCACCCAGGACGGGGCCCTGGAGCAGATGCGGGCGTCCCTGCAGGAAGGAGGTGCGCAGGATGCTGGAAAATAAATGGACGGAGGCCCAGCAGGACGCCATATCGGCCCGGCGGGGCACGGTGCTGGTGGCGGCGGCGGCCGGGTCCGGAAAGACGGCGGTGCTGGTGCAAAGGGCCATCGAGCGCTTGACTGACCCGGAAGCGCCCCTTCCGGCGGACCGGCTGCTGATTGTGACCTTTACCAAAGCGGCGGCCCAGGAGATGCGCGCCCGTCTGGAGCAGCGGCTTTTCACTCTGATTCGCGAAAACCCCCATGACCCCGTCCTGCGCCGCCAAAGCCTGCTGCTGCCCCAGGCGCACATCGGTACGGTGGACAGTTTTTGCGCGGAAATGGTGCGGGAGTTTTTCCACCTGCTGGACATCGCGCCGGACTTTAAAATCCTCTCGGACAAGCGGGAGGAGGAGCTCAGCACCCAGGCGCTGGAGGAGGCCATGCAGGCGGCGTTTGAGGAAGGCACCGTGGGGGAACTGGCCGACGCCTTCACCGGCGAACGGGACGACCGGCGGCTGATGAACATGGTGCGCACGCTGTACCGGTTCATGCAGTCGCACCCGTTCCCGGAGAAGTGGCTGGAGGAGAAGGTGGCCCTGTATGAAGCGGGGGACGCGTCCGACTGGGAGCGCGCGGTGCTGGAGTACGCCAAGGAAACGGCTTCCTACTGCGTGGGGCTGCTGGGAGCCGGATTGGAGGCTGCCGCCCAGGATGTGAAGCTGGAAGAAAATTTCGCCCCCGTGCTGGAGGAAGACCGGCGCAGCCTCCTGCGTTTGCAGCAGGCGTGTGCCGCTGGGGATTGGGATGAAGCCGTGGCTTTGCGGGCATCTTATGCCCCGGCCCGGCGCAAGCCGCTAAGAGGGTACAAGGAAGACCCGCTTTTCTGCCGGCTGGACGCCTGCCGGGAGGAAGTCAAAAAGGCGCTGGAGCCCCTCTCGAAATGCCTGTGCATCGAAGCGGAGGACAGCGCCCGGGAACTGCTGGCGGCGGCCCCCCTGCTCAAAAGCCTGCAGGCGCTGACGCTGGACTTCTCCCGCCGTTACACTGAGAAAAAGCGGGAGCGCGACTTTCTGGACTACAGCGACCTGGAGCATCTGGCCATCCAGCTGTTCTGCCGCCCGGACGGTTCGCCGACCCCGGTGGCGGGGGAAGTGGCCGAGCGGTTCGGGGAGATCATGATTGACGAGTACCAGGACATCAACGAGGTGCAGGATTCGCTGTTCCGGGCGGTGTCACGGGGGGAGCGGAACCTATTTATGGTGGGCGACGTGAAGCAGAGCATTTACGGCTTCCGTCGGGCCATGCCGGAAATCTTTTTGCGGCGGCGAGACGATTTCCCCCTGTACGACCGGTCGCGGGATGCGTACCCGGCCACCATTGTGCTGGACCGGAACTTCCGGTCCAGGCAGGAGGTGACGGAGTCGGTGAACTTTGTGTTTTCCCAGCTGATGAGCAAGGCGGCTGGGGACATCGACTACACCGGGGCCGAGCGTCTGGTGTACGCCGCTCCTTTTGAGGGCAAGCCCGGCTGCGAGACCGAACTGCTCCTCATCGACCGCCAGGGGGAGGCTGTTGAGGTAGCGGAAGCGGCGGCCATCGCCCGGAAGATACGCGGCATGATGGAGGCGGGGTTCACGGTCACCACCAAGGAGGGGGAACGGCCTGCCGCGTGGGGCGACTTCTGCATCCTGCTCCGCAGCGCCAACAAATACGCGCACAGCTACGCCCGGGAGCTCTGCGCCCTGGGGGTGCCGGCCCGTGCCCAGTCCTCCGGGGGATTTTTCGCCGCTCGGGAGGTGCAGGCCGTGCTGTCGCTTTTGCGGGTCATTGACAACCCCAACCAGGACATCCCCCTGCTGGCCGTGCTGATGAGCCCCCTGTACGGCTTCACCCCCGACGACTGCGCGCGCCTGCGGGGCCGGGACAAGAAGCCGTCGCTGTACATCTGCCTTTTGCACGGGGCCGAGGAGGACCCCCGCTGCCGGCGGGTGGTCGAGGAGGTGAGCGAGCTGCGGAGCCTTTCGGCTACCATGCCAGCGGACGCCTTCCTGTCCTTGTTGTACGGACGCACGGGCTGGCCGGACATGGTGCTGGCCATGGACGAAGGCCAGGGGAGGCTGGAAAACCTGCGCCTTCTGCAGCGCTATGCTAAAGAATACGAGAGTTCGGGATACCATGGCTTGTCCGGGTTTGTGCGGTTTATGGACCGTCTGCGGGATAATGGGTCGGATTTGCAGGCGGCGGAGCTACAGCCGGAGGACGGGTCGGCGGTGTCCATCATGAGCGTACATCGGGCCAAGGGGCTGGAGTTCCCGGTGTGCATCGTGGCCGGGTGCGGCCGCAACTTTGTAAACGACCAGCGGGAGGACATCCTTCTGCACCCGGTGCTGGGGCTGGGGGTCAAGCTGAAGGACCCGGCCCACTCGGCCCGGTACACGACCACGGCCCGGGAAGCCATTGCGCTGGAATCGGCCCGTTCGGCGGCTGCGGAGGAACTGCGCGTGCTATACGTGGCCATGACCCGGGCCAAGGAGAAGCTTATTTTGGTGGGCTCCGGCGAGAAGCTGGAGGCCACTGTAGGGAAGCTGGCCATGCGCGCGGCCGGGGCGGGGGTTACGCCGTATTTGGTGCGGATGGCGAAGAACGCTATGGAATGGCTCATCCTCTGCGCCCTGCGCCACCCCGATGGCATCGAATTGCGCAAGGCCGCCGGGGTAGAAGATATGCCTGTAAACCGAGAAGACTTTACACCCTGGCACATACAAATAGAGGATTATGTCCCCTTGCCGCCACAAGCGGAAGCAGAACCCGAAGCGCCTCAGCCGCCCGACTTGGAAATGGCAGACCGGCTGCGGGAAAGGGCCGAATTCCGTTACTCCTACGTGGAACGGATGGACATACCGGCAAAGGTCGCGGCGTCCAAGCTGGCGGCAGAGCAGGGGGCGGCGGGGGAGATTAGCCTGTCGCGCCCGGCTTGGCTGGGAGAAAAGGGCATGACCCCGGCCGAAAGGGGAATTGCTTTACACGAGTTCATGCAGTTCGCCGATTTCCCGTCGGCCGCCGCAGACCCGGAGAAGGAGCTCAAACGCTTGGTAGAAAAAGCTTGGCTCACCCCCGAGCAGGGGGAGGCGGTAGACCTGCACCGGGTACGAGCCTTTTTCCAGAGCGGCCTGGGGCTGCGGGTGCTGGCTTCGAATGAGGTTGTAAAGGAAAGACGCTTTACCGTGACGATTCCCGCCGACATGGCCCGGGAGGGCTTGGAAGGGACGGCGGGAAAAGAGGAAGAAGTGGTGCTGCAGGGCGCGGTGGACTGCACCTTTTCAGAAGGCGGCAAGCTGCACATCATCGACTTTAAGACGGACCGCGTGCAGTCGGTAGAGGAGCTTTGGCAGCACTACCAGGTGCAGATACGCCTGTACGCTTATGCCATGGAACAGGCTACTGGATGTAAAGTAGGGGACCTTTCCCTATATTCCACCTACCTGAGCGAGGCGGGGACGAAACCATATAAAATTGAAGGGAAATGAGGGATAGTATGATTACCCAAAGCTTGCATGAAGGATGGACTTTGGAGACGGCGGAGACTAGAAAAAGGGTGCCTGCAACGGTGCCGGGGTCGGTGTACAGCGACCTTCTTGCCGCGGGGAAAATGGACGACCCCTTCTGGCGGGACAACGAGCTTGCGGCCCTGGCGCTCATGGAGGATGACTTCCTCTTTGAAACCGCCTTCGTGCCGGATGACGGGATGCTGGGCTGCCAGAGCGTGATCCTGCGCTTCGAGGGCATTGACACCCTGGGCGAGGTGAGCCTCAACGGCGTGCCCCTGGGGCTGGTGGAAAATATGCACCGATGCTATGAGTTCGAGGTACGGCATCTGCTGCGGGAAGGCGAGAATGCCTTGCGGGTGCAGCTTTATTCGCCCACCAGGTTCATCCGCGAGCACTACGACCCTCAGAAAGCCGACGGCACTTCCGACGCCATGCGGGGGTTCACCAGCCTGCGCAAGGCCCACTGTATGTTTGGCTGGGACTGGGGCCCCCGCCTGCCCGATGCCGGCATCTGGCGCCCGGTGACGCTGCTGGGCGACGAGGGCGCGCGCATTCGCGAGGTGCGGGTGCGGCAGAAGCACGTGGGGGGCAAGGTGGAGCTTTCCGTGGGGCTGAGTGCTTCTTCTACTGCGAAGGATGTTACCTTTACAGCAGAGCTTGTCGACCCCCAGGGGAACGTTACCGCTTTCCCAGACATACCCAAGCGGCTGGTGGTAGAGGAGCCCCAGCTCTGGTGGCCCCGGGGGTATGGGGAACAGCCTCTCTATACTGTGAAGGTTTGTGCCTTGTCAGAAGGGAGAATCCTGGACACCTGGGAGAGGAAAATCGGCCTGCGCACGGCTGCTATGCACATGGAAAAAGATGACTATGGCGAAAGCTTTGCCCACGAAATAAACGGCCTGCAAATTTTCGCCATGGGCGCAGACTACATCCCCGAGGACAATATCCGCAGCCGCATCACCCCCGAACGCACCCGCCGCCTGCTGGAGGACTGCTGCTCCGCCAACTTTAACTGCATCCGCGTGTGGGGCGGCGGCTATTACCCGGACGACTATTTCTATGATATCTGTGACGAGCTGGGCCTGCTGGTCTGGCAGGACTGCATGTTTGCCTGCGGCACCTACGAGCTCACGCCGGAGTTCTCCCGGAACATCCAGGAGGAGATTGCGGACAACGTGAAGCGCCTGCGGCACCACCCGTCCCTGGTGCTGTGGTGCGGCAACAATGAAATGGAGATGTTCGTGGATGAGGGCGAGTGGGCCCCCACGCCCCGCCATAAGGCCGACTATATCCGAATGTATGAGTATATAATCCCTAAAGTTATTTTGGAGAACGACCCCGACGTTTTTTACTGGCCTGCCAGCCCCTCCAGCGGGGGCGGGTTCGACGACCCCAACGGGCGGGAGCGCGGCGACGTTCACGACTGGGGCATCTGGCACGGGATGCAGCCCTTTGCCGATTACCGCAAGCGCACCTGCCGGTATCTGTCCGAATTCGGCTTCGAGTCCTTCCCAACGTTCAAAACGGTGGAAACCTTCACTCTGCCCGAGGACCGCAACCTGTTCTCCTACGTCATGGAGAAGCACCAGCGCTGTGCCCGGGGCAACGCCCTGACCATGGCGTATATGCAGCAGATGTTCCTGTACCCCACCAGCTTTGAGATCGCGCTGTATGCGTCCCAGCTGCTGCAAGCGGAGGCCGTGCGGTACGGGGTGGAGCATATGCGCCGCCAAAGGGGTGTGTGCATGGGTACTATCTACTGGCAGCTCAACGACTGCTGGCCGGCTGCGTCCTGGTCCTCCATTGACTATACGGGCCGCTGGAAAGCCCTGCACTATTTTGCCAAGCGGTTCTTTGCGCCCATCCTGCTTTCCTGCCAGGAGGAGGGGATGCTGACCCAAAGCACCAATATAAATGCCGAGCCTTATGAGATGGAAAAGAGCATCGCTCTGGCCGTGACCAATGAGACCCTCACGACCCGTCAGCTGGTAGCCAAGTGGGCCCTGCGCGATCGTTTGGGGCGCATCAAGCGGGAGGAAACCATCAGCCTGTCGGTGAACGCCCTGCAAAGTGTCAGCCTGCCCGTGGTCGACCTGCCCGAGGCCGACATCTTCCAGGACTACGTCAGCTACCATCTTTATGAGCGCGGCCGGGAGATATCCGGCGGCACGGTGATTTTCTCCCTGCCCAAATATTTCCGCTTTGCCGACCCCCGCTTGGGCGTGCGCTTGGAAGGCGACGAGCTGGTGGTGACCGCCAGCGCCTACGCCAAAGGGGTCGAGCTGCAAAACGCCAGCGAAGACCTGGTGCTGTCGGACAACTACTTCGACATGGACCCTGGCGAGCGGCGGGTGAAGATTCTGCGCGGCGAGCCTACGGGCCTGCGGGTGAGAAGCGTGTATGATATTCGATGAAAATAAAGCTTGACAACTCTTTCAAAAAAGCGTATAATATTTTTCCCAAATATAGAAAGCACGTTGATTAAAGAAAGGGGATGTCAATCATGGAACAATGGGATTTGTACACAAAAGACCGCGTAAAAACCGGCCAGCTCCACACCCGCGGGGAACCTTTGCCTCCTGAGCGCTATCATTTGGTGGCGGAGGTGTGGATACGCAACGCAAAGGGCCAGTACCTGATTTCCCAGCGGGCGGCCAGCCGACCCACCTTCCCGCTGATGTGGGAGTGCGTGGGCGGCTCGGTGACGGCAGGCGAGGATAGCCTCACCGGGGCCCTGCGCGAGGTGAAGGAAGAAGTGGGCCTTGACCTGCCGCCGGAGGACGGGCGGCTGGTTTTCTCCCAAGTGCGGGGAGAAGGGTTCCACGACATCCTGGACGTGTGGCTCTTTGAGTACAACGGCCCCCTGGCCCTGGAAAAAGCCACTACGGATGAAGTAGCCCAGTGCCGGTGGATGGACAGGCAGGAGATCAAGGCGCTCTTTGATAGTGGGGAGCTGGTACAGAATCTGGCCTATTTTTTCAAAGAATTACCTTGACAAACCCCGATAAAGGGCGTATAATAATCCAGGAAAACAAAGAGGCGAGTATGCCCACCGGTGCGGTTTTGTCTGCCACAGGTCAATATTTGCAAGGCGGCCTGCGGGTGCGGGCTGGTTTTTGTGGATGAATTGACGGGCAGGTTTTCTGCCCGTTTTTTGCGTATGCGCCCTTTGTTTTAAGAAGTTATTCTGAGGACTAACGTGTGATGGAGGTGCTACCAATTAGCAACAAGGAACTGCAGATCAATGAACAGATCCGGGACAAGGAAGTCCGTCTGGTGGATTCCGACGGTTCGCAATTAGGGGTCATGCCTTTAGCTAAGGCCAAGGAGCTGGCCGCCCAGCGCGACCTGGATCTGGTGAAGATCGCCCCCCAGGCCAACCCCCCGGTGTGCAAGATCATCGACTACGGCAAATTCCGTTTCGAGCAGTCGAAGCGGGAGAAGGAACAGCGGAAGAACCAGCGCACCGTGGAGATCAAGGAGGTGCGGCTTTCCCTGAATATCGATACCCATGACTTCGAGACCAAGCGCAACCATGCGGTGCGGTTCATTGGCGAGGGCAATAAGGTAAAGGCGTCCATCCGCTTTAGGGGCCGCGAAATGGGCCACCCGGAGCTGGGACAGGAGATCATGCGCAAATTTGCCGAGAGCATGGCGGAAGTAGCAAACGTAGAGAAGCCCCCGAAGCTCGAGGGCAGGACGATGCTGATGTTCCTTGCCCCCAAGCCCGTTAAATGAATCCATAATTCCGTACAAGAACCCAATCAAGGAGGACTGCAAAATGCCGAAGCTTAAAACACACAGCGGCGCCAAAAAGCGCTTCAAGCTTTCCAAAAACGGGAAGGTGATCCGCGGACACGCCTTCAC
>CANTDZ010000076.1 GCA_947652665.1 uncultured Clostridia bacterium | reverse complement strand
CGCTATTGACACCCTACCCCCAAAGTGCTATACTGGAAACATAAAGGAAGGGAGGCCCTAAAATGGAAATCCATGGAATTCAATCGATACACAGCGTACAGCCGGCAGCAAAATCCCAGCCGTCCCCTGTAGTGGAGCAGCCCGAAAAGAAGCTTCCTACCCAGGCCCCCGACGAATACATCCCCGAGGACAAGTCTGCCCACGAGCCCATCGGCCTGTACCGTGTGGGTTACGAAGACGGCGTCCCGAAGATCGAGTTTGACGACCCGGAGGCAAAAACCGAGCAGACTACCACTGACACGGATAAAGTCGACCGGGAGATTGAACAGCTCAAGCGGAAGCAGGAGCAGCTGGCCCAGAAAGCCCAGCGGGAAACTAACCCCCAGCGCAAGGAGCAGCTGGAGCGGGAGCTTAGCCAGGTAGAACAGGAGCTTTCTCAAAAGGACAACGACACGTATCGCCGGCAGCACGCGGAGATTTCTTTCACAGAGATTTTTTAATTGTTTACAAAATCGAAAGAATTTAGAGGTTGACAAGCTGGGGATTTGCGGCTATAATTATCTGTGTTGTATTACACGACAGAGACCCCTGCCTTTGGGCGGATGGGAGGGATATAGATGGCTGAGATCAGGCTCAAGGATAACGAATCGCTGGACAGTGCGCTGCGCCGGTTTAAGAAGCAGTGCGCCCGGGCGGGCGTCATTCAGGAAGTCCGCAAGAGAGAGGCATATGAAAAGCCCTCTGTCAAGCGCAAGAAAAAGTCAGAAGCAGCTCGCAAACGCAAGTATAAGTAAGCGCTGCTCCAAACCTTTCTGATGGAAAGCGGGCTTTGCTGCCCGCTTTTTTCATTGACTACTAAGAGGAGCGTGCCTATGGGATTATTTCGGCCCAGCGCCATGAAGCCCCGCGTGACCGACCTGACCCCGGAGTTCTTCCGGGCCATGGGGGTCGAGGCTTTGCTGCTGGATGTGGACAACACCATCGCTACCTACACGTCCCACACGCCTATCGAGGGCGCGGTGGAGTGGGCACAGAAGATGGTCGAGGAGGGCTTCCGGGTCCTTATCGTGTCCAACAATTATAAAAAACGGGTGGGGCCTTTTGCGCAGCGGTTTGGGCTTGATTTCATCAGCTTTGCGCTCAAGCCCCTGCCCTTTGGGTACTTACGGGCCCGGCGCAGGCTGGGTGCCAGCCGGAGGGCCTGCGCCATTGTCGGCGACCAGATTTTCACCGACGTGGTGGGCGCAAACCTCTGCGGGATGCGGTCCGTGCTGCTGACGCCCATTGAGCCGGAGGACGGCATGAGCTTCCGGGTGCGCCGGTTTTTTGAGCGCGGGCTGCGGGAAAAATTTACCGGGAGAAAGGATGTCATACAATGAAAAACCCTGTTGAACGTCTTACAGAAAAGCTCATTGGCAGCGACAGCCAAAAGGCGGCGCTGGTCTTCTCCGAGCGCAACCGGCGCTACTTCACCGGGTTCCCCGCCTCGGCCGGGGCCCTGCTGGTGACCTGTGACGCCGCCTACCTGCTCATGGATTTCCGCTATGAGGAAGCGGCGCGCTACCAGGCCCAATACTGCCAGGTGGTCGGCTTCTCCGACCTGAACAAGAGCCTCTGCGAGCTTTTGGAGAAGCACGGCATTAAAGAAGTCTATTTGGAAATCGAGAAGCTTTCCGTGGCCCAGTCCAGGAAGTTCCAGGAGGCTTTCGAGAAGCAAGGCGTAGAGTGCATCCTGGACAAGTCCCTGGACGACTGCATCCGGGAGCAGCGGATCATCAAGTCGCCGGAGGAAGTGGCGAAGATCGAGGCTTCCCAGGCCATCACCGACGCGGCTTTCGAGCACATCCTGCCCTACATCAAGGAGGGCGTCACCGAGCGCGAGTTGGCTCTGGAGATTGAGTTCTTCATGCGGAAGCAGGGAGCCGAAAACGTGGCCTTCGAGCTCATTGTGGCGGCGGGGAAGAACGGTTCCCAGTGCCACGCGGTCCCCGGCGACAACCAGGTGCACAAGGGGGATTTCATCACCATGGACACCGGCGCGCTTTTGGACGGCTACCATTCCGACATGACCCGTACCGTGGCCCTGGGCAAGGTGTCCGATGAGCAGCGGACGGTCTATGAGACCGTGCTGAAAGCCCATTTGGCCGTCATCGACCAGGTAAAGCCCGGTATGCCCTGCTGCGACGTGGACAAAATCGCCCGGGACATCATCGAGAAGGATTACCCCGGCACCTTCGGCCACGGCTTAGGGCACGGCGTCGGGTTTGAAATCCACGAGTGGCCCCGCTTCTCCAAGCTCGACAAGACCCCCACGGCCCCCGGCATGGTCATTACCGACGAGCCCGGCATTTACGTACCGGCCAAATATGGCGTGCGCATTGAGGATATGCTGCTCATCACCGAGGACGGCTGCCGCAGCCTTACCAAATCCCCCAAGGAGCTGATGGAGCTGTAAGGCATAAATCCCAACTATATTTTGTTTTTCCCTTGCAAAACCGGGCCGGATAGGGTAAAATGGTAGAAAGCAATGGCCCGTAAGTCAAAATCGTATAACTTTGGAGGTTTTTGAATATGATAACTGCAGGCGATTTTAGAAATGGCGCGACCTTTGAAATGGACGGCTCCGTCTACTCCATTATCGAGTTCCAGCACGTGAAGCCCGGCAAGGGCGCGGCGTTCGTGCGCACCAAGATCCGCAACGTCATTACCGGCGCGGTCACCGAGCGCACCTTCAGCCCCGACGAAAAGTACCCCACCGCCTTCGTAGAGAGGAAGGACATGGAGTACCTCTACAGCGACGGCGACCTCTACTACTTCATGGACAACGAGACCTACGAGCAGGCCCCTATCAACAGCAGCATCCTGGGCGACAACTTCAAGTTCGTCAAGGAGAATATGGTGTGCAAGGTGCTGTCCTATAAGGGCGATGTGTTCGGCGTGGAGCCCCCCAACTTCGTGGAGCTGGAAGTCACCCACACCGAGCCCGGCGTCAAAGGCAACACCGCCACCAACACCTTAAAGCCCGCTACGCTGGAGACCGGCGCCGAGGTGCGCGTGCCCCTGTTCATCAACGAGGGCGAGCGTATCCGCATCGACACCCGTACCGGCGAGTACATGGAGCGCGCCTAACCGCCCTCCAAAACGCCATAGACCCCGCCACCCCGCGTGGCACAAAGGAGGAACTGACATGACAAATTCCGAGCGCGCTTCTTACATCCGCGGCCTGATGGACGGCCTGGAGCTGGACCCCAGCGCAAAAGAGACCAAGGTGCTCAACGCTATGATCGAGCTGCTGGACGACCTGTGCGTCTCCGTGGAGGAGCTGGAGGACGGCTTCGACGAGCTCAGCGAGCAGGTTGACGAAATCGACCAGGACCTGGGCAACGTAGAGGAGGACTTCTACGACCTGGGCGGCGATTGCAGCTGTGGCTGCGGCCACCACCATCACCACGGCGGCATGGACGATTTTGACGATGCCGAGTTTGAGGTTACTTGCCCCAGCTGCGGCGATGTGATCCAGCTGACCGACGACCTGCTGGAAGAAGGCAGCATCACCTGCCCCGGCTGCGGCGAGACCCTGGAGTTCGACTTCGACGATGACGACGACTGCGATTGCGGCTGTCATCACGACGAGGATAAGGAGTAATTTCCCAAGAATAAAGAAGCCGTCTGCCTTTAGTTGGGCAGGCGGCTTTTTGCATGGACAGGCCCCGGGGATTGCAATTTGCACCGATTTTGTGTATAATCATCCCAGAATAAAGCGCCTGCGTTCGCAGGCATAAGGGAGTGGCTTGCAATGAACGGACAACGTCCCAGGAGCAGGGAGAAAAATGTGACGGGGCCTGCCCAGGCCGTAAAAAAACGCGGCGAGGGCTTGGGCACAGGGCCGGTAGGGGGCAGCCGGACAGAGGGCGCGCCGGAGAATCCGCGTTCGGCGGCCGCCTCTGCTGGCGGCAGGGCCGGGCGTTCCAGGGGAGCGATGAAGCTGATTATCCTTCTGGCGGTTCTGCTTTTGGGCGGCGGGGGAGGCCTTGGCGCCCTGCTGGGCGGGCAGCAAGACAGCACCCCTGCGGCGGCTGTCCAAAGCGCTTCGCAGGCCCAGGCTGTCCAAAGCAGCCAGCAGGGCCAGGGCGGCGGCTTTGACGTGCTTTCCCTTTTGGGGGGCGGCAGTGTCTCCAGCGGCTGGTCGGGCACGGCCAATACTGGGAAGCTGGATGCTTCCGTGGCGTCTTCCGCCCGGGAAAAGCGGACCCAGCTGCTGGGCGGGGGACAGGATACTGTGACCATCATGGTTTATATGTGCGGGACCGACCTGAAATCCCGCAGCGGCATGGGTACCGCCGATTTGCAGGAGATGCTGGCGGCGGACCTGGGCCAGAACGTGAACCTGCTGGTCTACACAGGCGGGTGCACGGGCTGGCGGAACAACCAGGTCAGCAGCGGGACCAACCAAATCTGGCAGGTGAAGGACGGCAGCCTGGCCTGCCTGGAAGAAGACCTGGGCAGCGTCCCCATGACGAGCCCGGCGGTCCTGACCCAATACATCCAGTGGTGCGAAAGCCGCTACCCTGCCAGCCGTTATGAGCTGATTTTGTGGGATCACGGCGGCGGTTCCATCAGCGGCTACGGCTATGACCAGAAATTCCCCCAATCCGGTTCTATGGGCCTGGCGGGGATTGACCAAGCCCTGTCGGACGCGGGGGTCGCCTTTGATTTCATTGGCTTTGACGCCTGCTTGATGGCTACCGCTGAGAACGCCCTGATGCTGACCCGCCACGCCGATTATCTGATTGCCTCGGAAGAGACCGAGCCGGGCGTGGGCTGGTATTATACGGATTGGCTCACGGCCCTGGGCAAAGAGCCGTCTATGCCCACCCTGGAGCTGGGAAAGCGGATTGCCGACGATTTTGTCGACACCTGCGCAAAGGAGTGCCGGGGCCAGCTGACAACCCTTTCGGTGGTTGACCTGGCCGAGCTGGAGGCTACCGTTCCCGCTCCGCTGAACCGCTTCTCCAAGGCGGCCAGCCAGCTGATTGCCGGCCAGCAGTATAAAACGCTGGCGGAAGCCAGGGGCCATACGCGGGAGTTTGCCCAGTCCAGCCGGATTGACCATGTTGACCTGGTGCACCTCAGCCGGAACCTGGGGAGCACGGAAGGGGACGCCCTGGCCGAGGCCCTGCTTTCAGCGGTGAAATACAACCGCACCTCCGCCAATATGACGGATGCCTACGGTATCTCCATCTACTTCCCTTACAGCAACGCCGCTGCGGTGGATAGCGCCGTGGCGTCTTACCAGCAGCTGGGGATGGACGAGGATTATGTACGGTGCATCCAGCAGTTTGCCAGCCTGGAGGTCAGCGGACAGGCGGTGTCTGGCGGGACGGGTTCGGCGCTGCCCTCCCTTCTGGGGAATCTGGGCGGTATGGGCGGCAGTGCGGATATGATCTCGCAGGTTTTGGGAAGCTTCCTGGGCGGCGGCTTTGGCCGCATTGCAGGCCTGGACGGCAGCAACACGGGCTTCTTGGAGGAAAGCGCCCTGGTGCAGGAGGAAGCAGCCGCCTACCTTGCGGAAAACCGTTTTGCAGGCGAAGCGCTGGAATGGAGTGAAAACCAGGCAGGCCAACCCGTGATCGCCCTGCCGGAGGAACAATGGGCCCTGGTGCAGTCTTTGGAGCTGAACCTGTTCTATGACGACGGCGAAGGCTTCATCGATCTGGGGCTGGACACCACCTTTGACTTCGACCAGGACGGGAACCTATTAGGAACCTGCGACGGTACCTGGCTTGCCATCAATGGGCAGCCGGTGGCCTATTACCACACGTCTACGGTAGAGGATGGGGAAAACTACAGCATTACCGGCTATGTGCCTGTCCTGCATAACGGCCAGCGGGCCGAGCTGCTTCTGGCCTTCGATAACGAGCGGCCTTATGGGTACGTGGCAGGCGTCCGGCCGGTCTATGCCCAAGGGGAGACGGCTACCGTGGCGAAAAGCGATGCGTCCCTGGAGCCAGGGGATACGCTGGAATTCCTCTGTGACTACTACAGCTACGAGGGGGATTATCAGGACAGCTATCTTTTAGGTGAGCCCATTGAGGTTGGCGGGGAGCCGCTGGAGATAAGCGATGTTCCGTTAGAGGGCAGCGCACGGGCTACTTATCGGTTCACGGATATTTATAATCAGCATTATTGGACGGCGCCGATAGCATAAGAGGAAAAAGGAGGAAACTATGGCCGATTTATACGATTATCCCGAAATATACGACGAGCGCTTTACAGACAGGGCAAACCAAGCCTACAAGCAGCATTATGAGAAGATGCTGGCAGGGAAACCGATACGGTCCATTTTGGACTGCAGCTTTGGCACGGGATGCCTGACTTTCCCTCTGGCCGAGCTGGGATATCAAGTGACGGGCTCGGACATCAGCGCTCCCATGCTGGAACAGGGTGCCAAAAAGGCAGAAGAAAAAGGCCTCCCCGTTGATTTGCTACAGTGTGATTTCCGGGAATTGTTCCGTTCTGTAAACCAGGCCTTTGACTGCGTCATGAGCACCGGCAGCGCTTTTGCCCATGTGTCCAACGGCGATGTGGCAAAGGCCCTGCACGAAATGGACAAGTGCATTAAGCCCGGCGGCTATCTCTATTACGACAGCCGGAACTGGGAGAAGGAGCTGCAGTCCAAGAAGAGGTTCCAGGTGGGCCAACCCTTTTATCGGGAAGATGGGGTGCGGATTGGGTATGTGCAGGTTTGGGACTATGAATCGGACGGGTCGGTGACCATCCACATCCTCCAGAGCTATGAAAAGGGCGGCCGGGTTTTTGAGACAAAGGAATTTGAGGAGCACTTGCATCCTTTCGCCTTAGGGCTGGTCCGCTCCGAGCTGGAGAAGATGGGCTACGCGCAGCTGGAAATAAAGCCCTGCCCCTGGTTTGAGGATAAGCCGTTTTCGGAAATAGGCTGGTACTGCTTGCTGGCAAAGAAGCCGGAAGCAAATTAAAAACCCATCCGCTTCTTGTCATCGGTTGCGGGATTATCGATGAGCGCCCCATCCTCTCCGAACCGGGAGCCGTGGCAGGGGCAGTCCCAGCTGTGTTCGGCGGCGTTATATTTCAGGGCACAGCCCATATGCGGACAGCGGGGGACGGTAGGCGTCAGAAGGCCCACTACGGATTCCAGCCCATTTACAGCCAGCTGGGGGCGGAGAATCCTCCGGGACGGGCGAAATACATGGGCGTATTCGTTTTTTCTGCCTAACACCAGGTCCGTCAACAAATCGGCTGCTGCCATGGAGGAAGTCATTCCCCATTTGTTGAACCCGGTAGCAACATAAAGGCCTGGGGTATTTTTAGCGTACGGCCCGATATAGGGCACGCCGTCCAGGCTCATGCAGTCCTGCGTGGCCCACTTGGCGATGATCCGCGCATGGGGATAATTTTGCCGGGCAAAGGCTTCCAACCCCTTCCAGCTGCCGGGCTTGCCGGTACGGTGGCTGCCGCCGCCTAACAGCAGGAGACCCGAATGATTTCGCAAGGACAAGCCGCCCTCCTGCTCGTCCACATACATCCCGCCTACGTCCGGCGCACCTTCCAGGGCCAGCACATAGGAGCGCTGCTGGTAGAGTTTGATAAAGTAACCGCCGTGCTTATTCAGGATGGGGAAGTGGGTGGCGATAATAATCTTTTTTGCGGAGATGGTTCCGCCTGTTGTGCGCGCCTTGCCGGGCATTAACTCTTGAACTTTGGTATGCTCAAAAATCCGCAATTCCCGGGCGATGGCTCCCAGGAACTTCAAAGGATGAAACTGCGCCTGCCGGGGGAAGCGTACCGCTCCCGCTATGGGGAAAGGGAGCGGTAATTCCCTTTCAAAGGATGCGGGAAACCCCAGGCGTTCCAGCGCGGCGGTTTCCCGCTCGATTTTGTGCCGGTCCGTTCGCGAATAAACGAACGCGTCCTTTTCCTCAAAGCCGCAGTCTATCTTGCGGCAGAGCTCCCGAAAGCGTCCCAGCGCTTCCTGGTTTGCTTGTAGGTAGAGCCGGGCTGTCCCGATGCCGAATTCGCGGATGAGTTTCTCATAAACCAGCCCATGCTGTGAAGTTATCTTTGCCGTGGTATCTTTTGTGATGCCGCCGCCCACGCGGCCAGCTTCCACTAACGCGTAATCCGCCCCGGCCTGGGCCAGTTGATAGGCGCATAGCACCCCTGCCATGCCCCCGCCGATGATCAGCACATCCGTGTGAAGGTCCCTGTCTAAGGGGGCAAAGGGCGGAAGCTCGGCCGTTTGTGTCCAGATAGAATCCATCTTATCACCTCGATAGGGTTAGGATGGCTGTTCTGTATAAAGATTATGTGTTGCTTATCCATCACTCTAGAATTATAAACAGATTTTTACGGATTATAGCTTTTCCCGCAGCGCAGTGAGAAAAGCCTCTGCCGCCTTGGAGAAAATCTGATACCGCTTCCAAATGAAAAGCAGACGGTGCTCCATTCCTGGCGACAGCGGCCGGAACACCAGATTGCTCTCCCCAGTAGTGTTGATGAGCCAGTCTAACGAAAAAGCATAGCCCATACCCTCATCCACCAGCCGGGAGGCGTTGTACACCAAATTGTAGGTTGCCGTGATGTGTAAGCTGTCCTTGTCCCCGCCCAGCCATTTTACCAGCGAGCTGGAGTGGGTGACCTGCCCCGGAAAAATCAGGGGTTTATCCCGCAGATCATCAGGCGTGACCGCTTCCAGCTGTGCCAAAGGGGAGTCTTTGCGCATGAACACACCCCAGGTATCTGCCACAGGCATTTCCAGCTGCTCGTACTTCGCAGGGTCTATCGGACCGAATACGAGTCCAAAATCAGAAAGCCCTTTGTCCAGCCTTTCGCAGACGTATGAAAAACCTCCACTGGTAATGTGTAGCTGTACCGATGGATGCTTTTCCTGTAATTCCTGCATGGTCTGAGCCAGTAGGCGCACCTGGTCTGTTTCGGCCGCCGCGATGTAGACGTCCCCGGTCACGGTCTCATCGCTATAAGCAATTTCATCCTCTGTCTTTTGTACCAGCTCCACGATCTCCTCCGCCCGCTTGCGCAGCAGCACGCCGTCCTCTGTTAGAGTGATACGCCGGTTCCCCCGGATAAAAAGCTGCTTGCCCAGCTCCTCCTCTAAATCTTTCAACTGCCTGGAAAGGGTGGGCTGGGACAGGTGCAGGTACTCTGCCGCACCGGAAAGGCTTTCCTCCCACGCCACCGCCAGGAAATAGCGCAATACTCGAAATTCCATGCAAACTCCTCCCTCTGAAAATATTATAGCGAGTTTTCCCATACCTGTCAAGCATGGCTAAGTATTCGATATAAGTATTTGCTATTTTTATCCTCCTGTATTAAAATAGTCTCAAGAAGAAATAAAGGAGGAACCAACAATGGCACAACAAAAAGAAAACACGATGGGGACGGCAAATATGCCCGGCCTGCTTTTGAAAACCGGCATCCCGCTGATCCTCTCTCTGCTGATCAACAACCTGTATAACTTTGTGGACAGTGTGTTCGTGTCCCGCATTTCGGAGGACGCGCTCACGGCCCTGTCCCTGGCCTCTCCCATCCAGATGCTCATGTCCGCCATGGGCCTGGGGATTGCAGTGGGCTTAAACGCGGTCATTTCCAAGGCGCTGGGCGAGAAGAACCAGGAGCGGGTGGAAAAGACCGCCTCGGCCGCCTTGGTGCTGGCGTTCCTGGCATGGGTGATCGTGGCCGTCCTGGGCGTGTTCATTGTAGAGCCCTACTTCCGCTGGCAGTCCGGCGGGAACGAGACCATCATGGAATACGGCGCGTCCTACCTGCGCATCTGCATGATCTTCTCCCTGGGCTTGATGGGCCAGTGGGTGTTTGACCGCTTTGTCATGGCCAGCGGCAAATCCTCTCTGTTTCTCTTTACCCTGTCCGCTGCGTCTATCACCAACTTGATTCTGGACCCCATCCTGATTTTCGGTTATTTCGGTCTGCCTGCCATGGGCACAGCCGGTGCAGCCGCTGCTACCGTGATCGGTCAATTCGCGGGCTGCATTGCTGGGTACTTCATCAACAAGCGCTGGAACCGAGAGGTCCCCATCCATTTCACAGTCAAGCCGGACGGCGGCTGCATGGCGGCGATTTTGAAAGTGGGCATCCCTAGCACGCTGGTGCAGGTCGTCACCTCGCTGCTGGCGGTGTATGTGAATACTGTTCTCATCACCTTCTCGCCCACCGCCGTGGCCGTTTATGGGGCCTGCGCCAAAATACACAACCTGGTCACGGTGGGAGTCCACGGCATGGACAACGGCTTGATCCCCATTGTTGCCTTCAATTTCGGCGCAAATAAGCCGGAGCGTATCCACCAAGGCATCCGCTGGACAGTGCTGTTCTCCTACGCGTTCTTCGTCCCCTTCTTCCTGATCATGGAGATCGCGCCGGGATGGGTGCTCCAGCTGTTCAACGCGTCTGGCGAAATGCTCTCCATAGGCGTGACCGCCCTGCGCATTTTGGCGCTGGGCTACCTGGTCTCCATCGTGGGGCTGACCATTTCCTCCGCATTCCAGGGGCTGTCCATGGGCATACCCAGCATGATCCTGACCATGTGCAGGCAGGTCATACTGCCGGTAGTGCTGGTGACAGTGCTGGCGCGGTTCGGGAACTTGGCCCTGCTCTGGGTAGCCTTTGCCGCTGCGGAAGCCATTGCTCTGCCTTTCGCCCTGTTCTTCTGGCAGAACCGCTCCCGGAGTGTGCTGCAGGAAAAGAATTCCCATGGCAGAAATCAGGCTGGACGATACCACGGGGCATATTGAAAAAATCGGACGAGCTTGTTTGACAGACCTACAAAATTTAAAAATCCATAAGAAAAAGCCGATACAATTCTTATATATTGTGGTAATCCCGGATAATATCCTCCATCGTGACTTCCTCCAGGCTCCTGCATAAGTCCTCCCGTATCTTCGTATAAGACAAATCCAACACCCCATGAATGCTCCTTCCCACCGGACAGAGAGGCGATGGCATAGGATGGACGCCGATTAGCTTAGAGAGAAAATCCGGCTCAATGGCTTTGCAAATGCGGTACAACGTGATCTCTTTCAGCGGGCAGCAAATGGACGCCCCACCTGTCCCGAATTTGACGGACAGAATCCCCTCTTTCTTCAGCGCGCTTAGTATATTTCGAATGGTAACCGGGTTGCTGCCGGAGGACAGGGACAGCAGTTCGCTGGTGACTTTTTTAAATAATTTTT
>CANTDZ010000075.1 GCA_947652665.1 uncultured Clostridia bacterium | reverse complement strand
GTAGCTGAGGTTGCCGCCGTTGCGCTCGTGCCAGCCCTGCTCCCAGCCATCGTTGGCCATGCGTATAAACCCTTTTGCAAACTCTGCGTCTAAAACTTTCATGTTGGTTCCTCCCCTTTATCTTGTGATAATGTCTACTGGTACATTGAAAATTTTGGCAACCTTTAACAGGGTGTCGATGTGCCGTCCGCTGGCCGCTGCCATATGGTGGGTGGGCCCGGCCTCGCTCCAGCGGTTGCAGAACTCCCGGGCGCCGCAGGTAAAGCGGGTGCGCATATTCGTGTCGCCAAACTCGAAAATGGGCCCTTCCTCGTTGACGCCCTCCGCCACCACGAACTTGAAATGGCCGTCCCGGTCCTGGGTGATGCCCAGGTAGGTGACCGGCCCCAGGTGCGGGTAAAACTGCGTAAGGTACCCGCCGCCCGTCTTGCCGTGGAACACGTCCACGATTTTCATGGTGGGCTTCTTGCTGGAAATGTCCGCGTCGCCAGAGCCGCTGTGGCCGATGATGCAGATGTCCTTGTCAAAGTCGATGGAGTACATTTCGGAAAGCTGGCCGGTGCCGGAGATGGTCTTCAAAATGCTCATGGCCATGGCGACCTTGATGTCGCCCTCCACCGCGCAGGCCACGCCCTGCTTGATGAGCATGGAGAAAGCGGGGATGAGCATACTGTCCAGCACGCCGGCCTTGCCTTGGGCGAAGCCGTCATAATGGGAGGCGATGAAGGCAATCTGCTCCTCTTTCACCCAGCGCTCAAAGGCCACCACGTACCGGGCCATCTCCCAGACCTTCTCGATGGTGCCGCCCCCCTCAATGTCGAAGGTGTCCAAGATGTCCTGGGCCTTAGCGCGGATGGCGGCTTCGTCGTCGATGTCGTCGGCAATGGCCCACAGCTTTTCCCAGTCGAACTGCTTGGTGTAAAGCCACATCCGGTGGTAGAGGTTGGTCTCGTCGATGTAGAGATCCATCATGCCCGGATAGGGCCGGCCCACCTGGGCCAGGTTGGTGTCCCGGAAACGGCGGCGCACCTGGGCCGCCCGGCACCAATCCTCTATCTCCGCCTGGGCCGCGGGGTCGCCGCCCTCCACTACGCCGGTGATGACGGCATGGCGCTTCCCGGCGCGCTCCAGGTCGGCGACCATCTCCCCCACTGCCCCGCAGGCGTACAGCTGGCCCAGCCAGGTAGCGGTGTCGGTGTGCTCGTAGTCGGGGGCCTTTTTCTTCTGAAGGTTCACCAGGACAATGGGCACGTCCAGGTCGCGCACGGCCGGGAGCATATTGTACGAGGTGGCGTAGGTCAGCAGCTGGACGAGGACCAAATCCACGTCCGCCGCCCGGAACTTGTCCCCCGCCGCCTGGGACAGTTCCTTGGTGGTGACCAGGCCGCCGTCGATGAGCTCTACGGTATCGGGCAGGGACTCTTTGAACTGGGCATATTGGGCTTCAAATTCCGGCACAAGGGACGGGAACTGGGGCAGGTACGCGCCCAGCGCAATGGAAAACACGCCCACCCTCGCCTTGGTTTCGATCAACATGATAAGACCTCCTTGATTGCAAAGCTTTTCCGTATACAGTCACGGGCGGCCTGCAGGCTGGCAAACTCGCCCCCGTGGATCATCTGGATAATTAAATTGCCGATGGCCGTGCCCTCTACCGGCCCGGCATAGACCGGCAGGCCGGTGGCTTGGGCGGTCAGCTGGTTTAAGTACCCATCCTGGCAGCCGCCGCCTACGATGTGGATGCCGGTATAGGTTTTGCCGGTCAGCTGGCTTAGCCCCTGGATGGCATCCCGATAGCACTGGGCCAGGCTCTGATAGACGCACTGCATAATCTCGCCCACCGTCTGGGGGACGGGCTGGCCCGTTCTGGCGCAGGCTTCCTTGACCGCGTCGATCATGCTCTCCGGCGCCAGGAAGCACCCGTCGTTGGCGTCCACCACGGAGGGGAACCCCTGGGCATCTTTGGCGGCTTCCATCAGGTCGGGGAAGCCCCATTGCCGGCCGTCGGCATAGCGGCTCTCCCGTCCGGCCACATAAGCCGTTCCGTTGAGCTCCCGCCGGATGGACTGGATCATCCACAGGCCCATGATGTTTTTTAGGTAGCGGAAGCGATACCAGGCCCCGCCTTCGTTGGTGAAGTTCTGCTGGCGGCTCTCTTCGGTGGTGATGGGCGCTTCGTTTTCCACCCCCAGCAGTGACCAGGTGCCGCTGGAGATGTACACCGCGTTTTCCCCCTGGGCGGGCACGGCCAAGAAAGCCGAACCCGTGTCGTGGGTGGCGGGAAGGACCACCGTGCTGTCAAAGCCCACAGCCTCCTGTATTTCCGGCCGGAACCCGCCCACTACGGTGCCGGGCATGGACAGCTCCCCGAACAATTTCCCAGGCAGGCCCAGGCGCTGGAGCAGCTCCCTATCCCACTGCTTCTCCCGGGCATCCACCAGCCCTGTGGAGGTGGCGTTGGTGTACTCCTGCCGCTTTACGCCGGTGAGCCGGTAGTGGAAGTAGTCCGGGATCATCAGCAGGCTTTCCGCTTGCTCCAGCTGTTCGGGGTGCTCTTGCTTTTGGGCCGTCAGCTGGTAGATGGTGTTGAAAATCTGCTTTTGTATGCCCGTGCGGCGGTAGAGCTCTGCCGGGGGAACGGCCTTGTCCACCAGCTTGTCCATGCCCTCGGTGCGCCCGTCCCGGTAAGCGACCGCGTCCCCTAACGGACGGCCCTCCCCGTCCAGCAGGACATAATCGATGGCCCAGGTGTCAATGCCCACGGTAGCGGGGATTTTGCCCAGCGCCTTGCAGGCCCTCAGGCCGTCCAGGATGCCATCCCACAGGTTGTCCATGTCCCAGCAGTCGTGGCCGTTTTTGTGCACCTGCCGGTTTTCGAAGCGGTAGGCCTCTTCCAGAACGAGCTTCCCGTCCTGGATGCTGCCCAAGATATGCCGCCCCGAGGACGCGCCAATATCGATGGCGAGATAATAGCTTCCCATTGATAACACTGCCTCTTTTCTTAATATTTATAGAATCATGCAAAAATGACCTCTACCGATTTTTCCGAAAGGCTTTCCGCTATGGAAGCCGGCATCCGCGCGTCGGTGATCACCCGCTTGATCTGCCCCTCCAGGTTTAAGGGCACCGTCCCCCGCTGGGCAAACTTCTCGCTCTCGGTCAGCACCACCACCTCCTCCGCCTGCTTTGCCATGTCCCGGACGGCCTGGGCGCGCATCTGGTCCTGGTTGGAGAAGCCGGTGGCGTCCGAATAGCCGTCCACGCCGATGAAAAAGCGCTTCACCCAGAAGTTTTCCGCGCACTGCTTCACCATGGGACCCACCATTACCTGGGCATCCTGCTGGTAGATGCCGCCCAGGAGGATGATCTGGAAGTGGGACTTGCGGCGGATATAGTCCGCGATGAAGGCGCTGTTGGTGATGACCGTCAGGTCCTTTTTCTGCGCCGTCAGCAAATCCGCCATGAGGGCGCAGCAACTGCCGCTTTCCATCATAAGGGTATCGCCGTTTTGAACCCATTCGCAGGCTTTTTGGGCGATCCGGGTTTTGGCCTCATAATGGTACGCAATGCGCCCGTTGATGTCATTGGGGCTGGACAGCACCGCAAACCCATGCTCCCGCTTGACGATGCCCCGGCCCTCCAGGGCGTCCAGGTCCTTGCGGATGGTGACGGCCGAGACGCCCAGCTTTTCGGCCAGCGCGGAAACCTCGATCCGTGTTTCAGCGGTAAGCAGGGAGAGGATCTTGTCCGCTCGATTTTTCATGAATAACACCTTGCTTTCTGAGGATGCTTCCAGTATATCAGAAATCCCCTTTGCTTTCAAGTGAAATTTGCTTTTGAATCTTGACAAGCGCTCAAAACAGGGTTAAAATACAAACATAAGAAAGTATTTTAGCTTTTGTATGAAATGGAATGAGGATTCACTATGGGAAAAATATTGGCAGTTGACATCGGCGGAACCTCTATCAAATATGCCAGGATGAGCGAAGGGATGGAGATCTTGTCCAAGGGCAAGGCGCCTACGCCTCAGGAGAGCCGGGAGGCCCTTATTGACGCCCTGGCCGGGATTTATGCGCAGGAACCGGCAGAGGGCATCGCTATTGCTATGCCGGGCATCATCGATGTGGAAAAAGGCCTGTGCCTTATGGGCGGCGCGCTGCGGTACAACGACGGCTTCGGCTTGCGGGACGCGCTGGCACAACGCTGCCCTGTGCCTATACATATAGAAAACGACGCCAAATGCGCCGCTATGGCCGAGGCCGCTATGGGGAGCCTGAAGGATGTGGAGGACGGCTTCGTAATCCTGCTGGGCACCATGATCGGCGGGGCGTATATCAAGGATAAAAAGCTGTGCCGGGGCAGGCATTCTGCGGCAGGCGAGGTCTCCTATATGATCACGGACCGGGCGGGTGAGGCCGATTTCGAGGGCATCTGGGGCAACCGGTGCAGTACGGCGGGGCTGTGCAAAATGTACGCCGGGAGGAAGGGGCTGCCGGCCTCCCAAGTAGACGGGCAGGCGGTGTTTGCCGCCGTCCGTGCGGGTGAGCCCGAGGCGCTGGAGTGCCTGGGACGCTTCGCAAAGGAAATCGCCGTGCAGATCTTCAATCTTCAAACCGTGCTGGACCCGGAACGGTTCGCCATCGGCGGCGGGGTCAGCGCGGAACCGGCTTTGATCCAGGCGGTCCGCGAGAAGCTCGAGGCGCTTTATGACAACTGTCCCTATTACGTGCCAAGGGCCCAGGTAGTGCCCTGCCAATTCCGGAATGACGCCAACTTGTATGGGGCGGCACAGTGCTTCCGGGAGCGTTTTGCCTGACCTTCGCACGCACGGGGAGGGATTTTACAGGAAAAAATGTGTACTTTCATTTGCTTTCCCTTGCAATGCGTCCCAGAATCTGGTACAATATTTTCACCGAAAAACAAGGATAGGAGAGCATTAAAAATGAAAAAGGGTCACACAGGGAAAGTAACGGGGAAGCTTGCCTTTGCGATTGTCCTCTGCGTTGTACTGGCAGTGGGGGTCCTGCTGGCCATCGTATACGGGAAGGTATCGGCGGCGCTGCTGGAGAAAAGTGAAGACTTGCTGCAGACGACTACAGACAAAACGCTCCAGGAAACCAGCGCCTGGATGAACCGCACGCTGACCATGCTGGAGATGCAGCGGGATACAATTGAATATCAAAACATGGACGTGGCGCAGATGGAAGAGTACATCCGCCACACCGTAAGCCAGAACGAGGCCTATCCGGCCGGGCTGTATGTGGCGCTCACCGACGGGTCCCTGCACCACGCCAGCTTTGTGCCCGGGCCGGACTTCGACCTGGAGTCCAAGAGCTGGTACCAGGACGGCCTGGCTTCTGCCGATTTCATCCTGGGCGACGTCTACTTCGATGAGGACAGCCAGTCCTATGTGGTGGGCGCGTCCGGCCGGCTTTTGGGCGCGGACGGGGAGATCCGGGGCGTGGCGGCCGCCGATGTCTACTTGGATTCCATCTCCCAGATCGTAAGCCAGATCCAGCTGGAGCAGACGGGCGGCATTTTCCTGGTGGACACCCGCACGGACACCATCATCGGCCATCGGGAGCAGGGCTTTACCGGGCAAAAGCTGGGCGAAGTCCAGGAGGGCGTATACCCCTACGTGGCCGGGCAGATTGATGGCGGGAAAGAAGGGCTGACCCTCTTTGAGGGTACATATGTCCAGGTGGCAATGGTCCCTGGCAGCGACTGGGCCGCCGTGGCCTACGTTTCCAAGGGAGAGGTGCTGACGGACCTCCATGAGTTGACGGCCGTCATGGTGGCCGTAGCGGTCTTTACCGTAGCCGTGCTGATCCTGCTGGTGGCCGTTTTGTCCCGGCGGATTATCGGGCGGCCTGTGGCCGAGCTCAGCCAGGTGGCCGCGCGCATTGCCGAGGGCGAGCTGGAGCAGACCATCCACTACTCCTCCCGGGACGAACTGGGCGTGCTGGCCGAGAACTTCAACCGCACCACCCTGCGCCTGCGGGAGTACGTACAGTACATCGACGAGGTTTCCCGCAAGCTCAAGGATATCGCCGGAGGCAATCTGGCGTTCACTTTAGAGCACGAATATACCGGCGAATTCGCGGCTATCAAGGCTTCTTTGGAGGAAATCTCCTACCGGCTCAGCGACACTATGGGGCAGCTGCGCACGGCTTCCCGCGAGGTGGCTGCCGGGTCGCGGCTGGTCTCCAGCGGGGCGGTGGCCCTGTCCCAGGGCTCGGCCGAGCAGGCCAGCGCGGTGGAGGCTTTGGCGGAGCACATCGGCTCTATGTCCGACAGCGTCCAGGAAACCGCCGGGAGTGCTCAGGAGGCCAGCCGGCTTTCCCAGGCCGTCAAGCGCGGCCTGCTGGACAGCAGCGATAAGATGCAGAACATGACGGAGGTCATCCAGCGCATCAGCGACAAATCCACGGAGATACACGGCATTGTCAAAACCATTGAGGACATTTCCTTCCAGACCAACATCCTGGCTCTCAACGCCGCTGTGGAGGCGGCCCGGGCCGGTTCCGCCGGGAAGGGCTTTGCCGTGGTAGCCGACGAGGTGCGGGCTCTGGCCAGCAAATCTGCCGCGGCCGCGCGGGAGACAACGGTCCTGCTGGGCCAGACGGTGGATTCTATGGAAGAGGGCGCCCAGGCGGCCCAGAACACTTCCGACTCCATGCTGGCCGTGGTGGCCCAGGCCGACCAGATGAGCGGGCTCATCGACGGCATCGCCCAAAACACCAGCCGCCAGGCCCAGGACGCCGCCGAGATTTCCCAGGGAATCGAGCAGATTTCCCAAGTGGTGGAGAGCAACGTGGACAACGCCCAGAAGAGCGCGGCTGCCAGCGAGGAGCTTTCCGGGCAGGCCCAGATGCTCAAGGATCTGGTGGCAATGTTCAAAATCCGCGAGGGATAAAGCATAGCGATAAGCAAACAGCAAAAGGAAAGGGACAGCGTAAGGCTGCCCCTTTCCCTCTTTTTTGTGGCTATCTCCCGCAGCCGCAGCCGCCCAGGTCGGTGGGCTTGGGCGGGAAAAATTCGTCGGTGGGGAAATCGATGCGCTGGAACAGGTCGCAGGGGTTGTCGGACGAGGTGACGCACTCCTTTTCCGGGACGCAGAAATCGTAGGCCGGGATGAGGATCTGCACATTGCGGACGATCTGCACAATGATGAACAGGCCGATGGTCACAAAGACGCAGTTGCGCTGGGGACTGGAGTCCAGGTCTCCGCCGTAGCGCTGGCAGATGCAGTCCGGGATGCGGCAGTAGGGCTCGCAGGGCATGCTGGGGTACTCGCAGAGCTTGGCGGAAAGGGCCACGGGCTCGGCTACCTGCACCGTGGCTTTGGGCAGGACCTTCTCGTCCTCCGGCATGGTCACGTCGTCGCAGTAGCTGCCGGAAGAGTACATCTTGACATTGCCCTCGCTGCCGTACAGGATCACCTTTTTGTTGAACACCGACACCCCGTTTACGGGCACCGCGCAGGTGGTCGGGCCGCCAAACAGGTCCAGGCAGACGTCGAAGAAGAACGTCATGTCCACCGAATAGAAGCCTTTGTTGAAGGGGATGGGCTGCAGGTCTACATACACGGTGATGACGCTCACGTCCTTGATACGCACGCTGGTGGCGCTGTCGACCAGCTGCTGCCGCGCCGCGGGGAATAGGACGCGTATGTCCTCCAAGCAATCTTTGTCGCTACAAGAATCATAAATCCGCATAGCGTCAATACACACAGCCTCCTTGAAGCCGTCCTGTGCCTCCTGCTCCGGGGTGAAATCATTATCAGGCATGGAAATACCTCCTTTTAAGGTTCTCGTACCCTATAGTATGAGGGCCCCCAAAAAAGGTGATACGCACAAAAGCCCGGACGCGGAAATAAAATGGGATGGAATGGATTAAAGGAAGACAATTCCGGGCAGAATACCTGTGAAAGAACTCATATACGGAGCGTGAATATCGTGAACGTGCGAAGAGGCGACATTTATTATGCAGATCTGAGCCCCGTAGTAGGCTCGGAACAGGGGGGCGTGCGGCCGGTGCTCATTGTGCAGAACGACGTGGGCAACCGCTTTAGCCCCACGGTGATCGCGGCGGCCATCACCAGCCAGCGGGATAAGGCCAACCTCCCCACCCACATCGAGGTGGACGCCCAGGGCAGCGGCCTTTTGAAGGATTCCGTGGTCCTGCTGGAACAGGTGCGCACCATCGACAAGCACCGCCTGCGCGAAAAAATGGGCAAGCTTGACCCGGATTCCATGTCCCGGGTCAACCAAGCCCTATCCATCAGCTTTGGCCTGCGGGCTACATAAAGCCCCCAGCAAAGCCGACCTTTCATTGGGCAGGACGCCGTTCTGCACATCCCGCAAAAGAATATGCAGAACCTCCCCCACCCGCGGCCCTGGAGCGTACCCTAGCTCCAGCAGGTCGCGGCCTTTTATTTGCAGCTGGCTAAGGGTCAAGGGGTCCCCGGCCAAGTGGGCCAAAACGGTTTTCTGCCGTCGCTTGGGGAACCGCAGCCGGGCCAGCACCTCTTCCGGCGCTGGCACATTTTTTAACAGGGCGGCCCAGCGCGCGTCGGGCTCTGGGGGGACGGAGGCCACATCTGCACATATTCTTTCCGGGAACAGCCGCCCCAAAACATCTGCATATCTTTTTAAGATTTCCTCTGCATACGCCCCCGCCAAAAGCTTATCCATCTCCCCCAGCACCCGCTCGGCAGACACGGTTTTCAGCAAATCCGCCAGCCGGTACAGGGCCGATTCCGTGCTTTCCTCCACCTCAAACCCCAGCACAGCCGCAAAACGCAGGCACCGCAGAATCCGCAAAGCATCCTCGTCAAAGCGCCGGAGCGGGTCGCCCACGCAGCGCAGGCATTTTCTATGCAGATCCTCCTGCCCCCCCAACGGGTCCCGCAGGCCCCGGCGGGGATGGCCGGCCATGGCGTTTATGGTGAAATCCCGGCGCAGAAGGTCATCCTCTAGATTTTGAGAAAAGGCCACCCGGTCAGGCCGCCGGTGGTCGGAATACGCGCCCTCCTTCCGAAAGGTCGTGATCTCCACCGGCCCCTCCCCGGCCAGGGCGGTGATCGTCCCGTACCCTGCCCCGATTTCCGCGGTGGGCATCTCCCCCAGCGCCGCCTTGGTCTCCTCCGGCAGGGCCGACGTGCACACGTCCCAGTCAGCAGGCGTGCGGCCCAAAAGGGAATCGCGCACGCAGCCGCCCACGCACCAGGCCTCATGCCCGGCGGCTTCCAGCTTCCCTAAAACTTTCTGCACATAGTCCGGGACACGCATCATAGGGGCTGGTTCCAGCCCAGGCTGCGGTCGACCGCCCGGTGCCAGCGGGCAATGTCCTGGCTGCGGCGCTTATCGTCCATCTCGGGGGCAAAGACCGCGCTCTCCCGCCAGATGCCGGAAAGCTCCTCCATGCTGTCCCACACGCCCACGGTCAGCCCCGCCATCATGGCCGAACCCAGCGCCGTAGTCTCCAGGCAGTGGGGGCGGCGGACTTTCACGTTCAAAATGTCCGACTGGTACTGCATCAGGAACCGGCTGCGGGAGGCCCCGCCGTCCACGCGCAGCTCGGCCATGCTCACGCCGGACTCCTTCTCCATAGTCTTCACCAGGTCGTAGCTTTCCAAAGCGATGCTCTCCAGAACCGCCCGGCACAGGTGGGCGCGGGTAGTACCCCGGGTCACGCCCAGCAGGGCCCCCCGGGCGTACATATCCCAATAGGGCGCAGCCAGGCCCGTAAACGCCGGCACGAACGCCACGCCGCCAGTGTCCTCCACAGTCTCGGCCAGGGCGTCGGCCTCCTGGGGGGTCTTGATAAGCTCCAGTTCGTCCCGGAGCCACTGGATGGCCGACCCCGCATTGAACGCGCTACCCTCCAACGCATAGCAGATTTTCCCGCCCACCTTCCAGGCAATGGTGGTCAGCAGGCCGTTCTTGGATTTCACCGGGCGGTCGCCGGTGTTCATCAGCACGAAGCACCCCGTACCGTATGTATTTTTCGCCATGCCCTTCTGGAAGCAGCACTGGCCGAAGAGGGCCGCGTGCTGGTCGCCTGCGATGCCGGCAATGGGGACCTCCTCGCCCAGCAGGTCGGGGCTGCACATGCCCACAATCTCGCCGGATTCGGCCACCCGGGGCAGGGCGCTGCGGGGGATTCCCAGCTCCTTGAGCATGGTTTCGTCCCAGCACAGGCGGCGGATGTCAAACAGCATGGTACGCGACGCGTTGGACACGTCGGTCACGTAGGTTTTGCCCTCGGTCAGGGAGAAAATGAGCCACGTGTCAATGGTGCCGAAGCGCAGGCGGTCTTTCTTAGCCAGCTCCCGGGCTGCGGGGACGTGGTCTAAAATCCACTTCATTTTGGTGCCCGAGAAGTATGGGTCGATGATAAGCCCCGTGGTGTCGCGGATGTACTCCTCCAGGCCGTCGGCCTTCAGGCGCTCGCACTCGGGAGCGGTGCGGCGGCACTGCCACACAATGGCGTTGCACACGGGGATGCCCGTCACCGCGTCCCAGGCCACGGTGGTCTCCCGCTGGTTGGTGACGCTGATGGCCGCAATGTCGGCGGCGGTGACCCCGGCCTGAGCCACAGCCTGGCGCATGGCGAAAAGCGTCGTGTTCAAAATCTGCACGGCGTCGTGCTCGACAAAGCCGGGCTGGGGGTAGATTTGCGGGAACTCCTGCTGCCCCATCCCCGCGATGCCCCCAAAGGCATCGAACAGGATTGCCCGGGAACTGGTGGTGCCCTGGTCTAGCGAAAGGATATACTTGCCGATCAACATACTATCACCTTTTCCTCATCCATCGTTCTGTTTGTGGAATTCATACTAAAATTATACCACATGGTGGGAAGCTATGCAATAGGGCGCAAAAAATGTTGCAAACCACAAAAAGATATGATACTATATAAATGCACAGAAATGTGCAAAGGAGCCTGCCGCATGGTAGGCGGCCGATGGGCGGCTGGCCTTCTCCAGAGGGACTGAAACCTCTGTTCCCATAGAAACCCTTCCCGGGAATCCGTGGAAAGGAGGCCGTACTTATGAGTGACTTCGAAATGTTATCTTTAGTGATAATGCTGCTGGCTCTCGTAGTGGCAGCGCTGAAAGACACAAAAAAGTAACCGCCCCTGCCTAAAGAGTGGTTACTTTTTTAAGTAAAAACTATTCACTAGGCCAGCCGTCTATCGGCGGGCTCTTTTTTTCTGTCTATATTATAAAGCTTTTTCCTCCCTTTGTCAAGGTATATTGGCTTGTAAAATACTTACGGATTTCTTAACGCAGCAGCCGT
>CANTDZ010000074.1 GCA_947652665.1 uncultured Clostridia bacterium | reverse complement strand
AGTCGGCCAGTGTGTCCAAGATATTCTCCCCTATGACTTCGTTGTCGTTGATGGTAAGATAGCCAAAATAATCCTCAGCATCAAGCGGTCTCCAGTCTTCCCAAGCTTCAATATCTTGGGGCATATCGTCAAAGTTCATGGTAAAACCAGCACACCGTTTCATATACTGTTTCACCCACCGTTCCTTGTTCTGTTCTTCCTCCGCCCGCTTCTGGATGAAGAAGATGGCTATCAAAACCACAATAAACACAGCTACAGCTAAAACGGCTTTTTTGTTGATACTCTTTTTGGTCATTTCAAATCCCTCCTTTTTAGGGATCCATCTGCAAATCCCCCGAAGACACCAGCTTCTTCGGCATCATCTGCAAGTCCGCGCCTGTGGCCATATACCAGAGGCGTTCTACATTACAGGCCTCGTATAGGGCGTACACTTCATCGGCCAGCCCCCCGACCTCATCCATCACCGTCTCGGTACCCAACTCTTTCAGCCTTTGCACACATTCATCAGCGGATGTGTCCGCCTCCCATACAATCGCTTTCTGAAAATAGGGCACCAATTTCTCAAACAGCTCCTGGCATTGGCTGTTGCCAGGGACAGCTGCCTTGATTTTCGCCAAATTTTTATAGCACCCAGCCAGTGTGTCCAAGATATTCTTCCCAATGACTGTGTTGCTGTTGTCGGTGAGAGGAGCAAAACTCCCAATCATCAGGTCCCAGTCTCTCCAGGCATCAATTTCTTGGGGCATATCGTCAAAGTTCATGGAAAAACCAGCACACTGTTCCATATACTGTTTCGCCCACCATTCCTTGTGCTGTTCTTTCTCCACCTGCTTCTGGATGAAGACGACAGCTATCACAACCACCACGAGAAACACAACGGCGGCTATGACAATTTTTTTGTTAATTCTTTTTTTGGTCATTTCAAATCCCTCCTTTTTAGGGGTTCAGCTGCAAATCGGAATTGGTGGCCGGGCCCTTCCAAGCAGTGGGGGAAAAGCGCTTCGTGAAGCCATTCATCTTCAATCTAATGTCCGTACCGGTTTTCGAATACAATTCGTCCACGGCCCGCAGGCGTTGGACAAGCTCCTCTGCTGTTGGCGCACTCACGTCCCCTGGTTCCCTGTACCAGTTGAACATAAGGTCGAAATACTCCTGGCAGTCCCGGAACATGGCTTCCATCTCGGCCGTAGGCCCGGTATATTGCAGGGTATCCACCAGATCGCGATAGAAGTACAGCACTTGGTCCACATATATCCGGTCGAACCCCTCCAGCTCACAAAAAGCGTATAGCTGTTCTTGTATAAGCCACAATTTCCCCTGGAACTCTGCCTGCTTATAGGAGCTCTCCAAACCACAGAAATTCTCGTAGTCGGGAGGGCAGGTTTCTTCCATGGCATAGGCCAGCGTGACCGCCATTCGGTCTTTGGCTTCTTGCAAATCCCGCCGGGCTTGGGCGCGGCCATAATAAAGCCAGGCACAGAGCACACACAAAACAGCCAAGACAGCCGCTACCGCCGCCTTCCCTTTCCTACTCGATAACAATTTTAGCGCCTTCTTTCGCCGCGCTCAAAATCAGCACCCGCCAGCCGGTGATGCCCTTATCCTCCAAATGCTTCTGACAGTTGACGCCAAAGGCCTCGGCCTCCTGGGAATCCACCATGGCGATGATGGTGGGCCCCGCGCCGCTGACGTAGGTGCCCAGCGACCCCAGCTCGTAGCTCATGCGGAAGACATTGTCGTAGTTCTCAATCAGCCCCGAACGATACGGCTGGTGCAGGCGGTCTTGTACCGCTACCCTCAGGTTATGCAGCTCGCCAGAGAAAAGCGACGCGGTCATCAGCCCCGACCGGGACAGGTTGTACACGGCGTCCTCCCGGCTGTACTCTTTGGGCAGCGCAGCCCGGGCCTTTTCGGTTTTCAGCTCGAAGGGGGGGATCATCACGGCAAAGCGGATCTTATCGCTTACCGGCACGCTGACGCTGTAGACCCTCTCGCCCTCCATGGCCGACGCCACCAGCCCCCCGGACAGCGCCGGGCTGGTGTTATCCGGGTGGCCCTCAATCTTCGCGGCCAGGTGTATCAAATCGTTATGGCTCATGGGGTTGCCCATAAACCGGTTGGCCCCCAGCAGCCCCGCCACAATGCACGCCGAGCTGCTCCCCAAGCCCCGGGCCAGGGGGATGTTATTCTCCTGGATGATCTTCAGCCCCGGCAGCTTCTTGCCGCAGGCCTCGTAAAGGTGCTTGGCTGCCCAAAAGATCAGGTTGCTGTCGTCGGTGGGCACCTTCACCCCGTCGGTGCAGGTGATGGACAGCTCGTCCGATTCCTCCATCCACACGCGGTTATGCATGGTCAGGGCAATGCCCAATGAGTCAAACCCCGCCCCCAAATTGGCGCTGGTGGCCGGTACATCGATGCGTATCATACGTGTTCCCCCTTAATATTCCGAAATCACGATGCGGCCCAGCAGCTGCAGGCCCTTATCTTCTAGCGCCGCAGCTTTGGCCTCAAACTCGCCCTGGCCCAAACCGTTCACGGTGAACCCGGCCTCGCCCTCTTCCTCGCCCTTGCGTATCAGGCGCTTGATGTCCCCAAACACGCCCTCGGCCTGGGCAAAGGCCTCCTCTGACGTGCCCGCGCCCTTGATATGCACAAAGAAGTCCTGGGGGGCATTCTCATAGGGCTCCACATAATCGGGCTTGGCGTCCTCCCAATAGAGGTACTTGCGCGCCTTCATGTGCTTGACGCAGTCGATCACATCCGCTACCACCGCGCTGGCCGTAGGCAGCTTTCCCGCGCCGCGGCCATAAAAGACCACATCGCCGGTAGCGTCGCCCCGCACCAGGATGCCGTTAAACACGTCGTCCACCCCGGACAGCTGGCTTTCCCGGCTGACGAACATGGGCGCCACCTGGATATGTATCCGCCCGTTTTCCAGGGCCTTGACTTCCCCAATCAGCTTGATGACCCCGCCCCAGGCTTCGGCATAGGCCACGTCCTCCAGGGTAATTTTTGTAATGCCCTCGGTATGTACCTGCTCTGGGTACACATGGGAACCATAGGCCAGGGACGCCAAAATGCAGATCTTCCGACAGGCGTCCGCGCCTTCGATATCGGCGGAGGGGTCGCGCTCGGCGTAGCCCAGGGACTGGGCCATGCTCAAGGCGTCCTCAAAAGCCATGTGCTCGCGAATCATCTTTGTCAAAATAAAATTGGTGGTGCCATTTAAAATACCCGCAATCTCCGTAACCTCGTTGGCCGCCAGACACTGGCTGATAGGCCGTATGATGGGGATGCCCCCGCCCACGCTGGCCTCAAACAGGAAGTTCAGGTTCTTCTCCTGGGCCAGGGCCAGAAGCTCCGCGCCCTTGGCGGCCACCAGCTCTTTGTTGGAGGTCACCACGCTCTTGCCGTTTTCCAGGCAGGCTTTTACGTAGGAGAAGGCCGGTTCCAGCCCGCCCATCACTTCCACAACGATACCCACCTCGGGGTCGTTCAATATCTTATCAAAATCCTTCGTAAACACATCCGAGTAAGGCAGGCCCGGGAACTCCCGCAAATCCAATATATGCTTGATCCCCACGTCTTCTTTTGCCCGGCGCGCAATGCTCTCCTCATGGGTGCGCAGCACCTCCACCACGCCGGAGCCTACCACCCCGTGCCCTAAAATCGCTATCTTAGCCATATTCACACTTCCCTTTTCTCTTATTGGTCCAGCATACTGTCCAGGCGCACGACGCCCTCCACATCCTTGAGGGCTTCCAGCAGATGGGGCACGCTGCTGCCCATCTGGTCGGTATAGGCCGATACGGACACGAACGCGCGCCCCTTCACCGGGATGTTCTGGTTTACCGTCAGGATGTTTGCGCCGGATTCATAGAATACCGTCAAAAACCCCACCAGCACGCCCGGCCGGTCGTTTAACAGGGCCTGCACCGTCAAGATGCCCGTGGCCCCCTGGCGGGTGTACGGGAAAACCGAATCCCTATATTTATAATATACGCTGCGGGAGATCCCCGCCATGCGCACCGCCTCCGATGTGCTGCCGGCCCGGCCGCTTTTCAGGAGGTCGTTGGCCTGCACTACCTTCTGGTAGATTTCCGGCAGCGCTTTTTCTTCCACTACGAGATAGGCTTCTTTTTCCATTTGTTCACCTGCAAAATACGGTTGTCTTTTGTACATGAACAGTTTACCACACGCCGCTGAAAATTGCAACCGTCCTGGCAAGCAAAAACTGCCGAAAGGCTTACCACTTTCCGGCAGTTTTTTGTAGTATTTTGCGGGGCTACTCCCCCCAGGGGATGTCCGGGTCAAAGGCCGGGACGGTCGGCTCCGGCGTGACCGGGGGTTCGGGGGTGATGGGCGGCTCCGGCGGGTCTACGGGGCTAGACGGGAAGGACACGAAGGGGTCGGAGGACACCGGGGGCTCCAGCTCCGAACTCACCGGCGGGGGCTCCAGCCCGCTGCTAGACTCGCCGCCGCTGCTGACACCCGGCGAGGGCGACACCGACGGCGATACCGACGGGCTCACGCTGGGCGAGGCGCTGGGCTCCACCGAGGGCGAGGCCGAAGGCGACGCGGACACTGCCTTGCCTGCAATATGGTCGGAGCCGCCGTTGCAGGTACGGGGGATGTTGTCCGGCGAATACCACCCTACGGCGGTATCGTAGCAGCTGCCGCCCGCCAGCAGGCCGCTGCTGCGGCAGAAAGTGCGCTGCACCACGTTCTCGCTCATCACGTAGTCCTTGCCGGACCAGTCGTAGTTGTTCATCAGGTACTCAATGACCGCGCGCCAGGTGACCTTGGTGGTCGTGTCGTCCTCCAGCTCTACGCTGTACTCGTAGCCGTTCCAGATGCCCGCTACGCAGAAGGGCGTGCCGCCTACGAAGTACAGGTCCTTAAAGCTGTCGGTGGTGCCGGTCTTGCCGAACAGGTTGGGGATGTCCCACATAAAGTTATAAGCCGTGCCGATGGAGGAGTTGTAGATGGGCCCCTCCAGCAGCTTGTGCATAATGGTCGCGTTCTCCGGCGTCATGACCTGTTCGCCGGGGTCGTCGCGGTTGTCCAGGATGACGTTGCCGTCATGGTCTTTCACATAATAATAGGTCATGGGCTTGTGGTAGACGCCGCCGTTTGCGAAGATGCAGAACGCCGCCGTCATGTCGCGCACGGTGACGCCGTCGGTCTGGCCGCCGATGGATACGGCCACGCTGTCCCGGTCCAGGTCCACCAGGGTGGAGAAGTGTAGCTTTTCCACCAGCCAGTCATAGCAGGCCTGGGGGGTCATGTCGTAGGCCAGCCACGCGGCCGGGGCGTTCTGGGACATGGCGATGGCCTTGTCCACGCACATATAATTCTGATAGTCCAGGCTGAAGTTCTTAGGCCAGGTGCTGCCGCCCCCGCTGAACTCCGGGATGGGCTGGTCCTTCAGGACGCTGCCATAAGTGATGGTGCCGTTTTCCAAGCCCAGCGCGTAAGGCGACAGGGGCTTGATGGCCGAACCGGACTGGCGTTTGCTGTCCGTAGCATTATTAAACAGGCGCAGACCCGTGCGGGACTCCCGGGCGCCAATGACCGCCATGACCTTGCCCGTATAGGGGTCCATCATGAAGAAGCCCAGCTGGACGGCGGGGTCGTCGGGAAGCATATCGGTGTTGTTGAGGAACAGCCGCTCCATGTCCTGCTGCAGGTTCACGTCCATGGCGCTGTGGATTTCCAGGCCGGAGTTGTACATCATGCTCACAGCGTTGTCGTAGCTGTAGCCGTATTTTTCCATCAGGTCGGCCACCACGTCCTCAAACATCACGTCGATGTACCAGTTCCATTTGGCCTGGTCCTGGCTGGCCTCATGTTCCTCGCTGGTGTCCGCCTGGGAGCCGCCGTTGAAGGTCATGGTTTCCAGCTCCAGGACGGCCTCGTCGTGCTCGGACTGGGTGATCTTCACCAGCCGCGGGTCGGTCAGCTCGCCGCTCTCCGACAGCTCCAGCATACGGTCCAGCACGTCCCGGCAGCGTTTTTTGGCGTCGTCGGGGAAAATCTGCGGGTTATACTGCCAGGGGTACTGGGTGATGCCCGCAATGAGCGCGCACTGGGCCAGTGAGCACTCGCCGATGGTCTTGCCGAAATAGGACTGGGCCGCGGCCTCCACGCCCTGGTTGGTGCCGCCGTAGTTGACCAGGTTCAGGTACGCCTCCAGGATTTCTTCTTTGGTATACAGGTCGTCCTCCATGTTGAGGGCGGTGAAAATCTCCTTGACCTTGCGGCGGATGCTCACCTGGTTTTCGCCGGTGATATTCTTAATAAGCTGCTGGGTCAGGGTAGACCCGCCGCGCCCGCTGCCGACGCCTACAAGGCCGGCCACGGCGCCCAAGGTGCCTTTCCAGTCCACGCCCTGGTGCTCGTAAAAGCGGTGGTCCTCAATACAGATCTGCGCGGTCTGCATCAGCAGGGGGATGTCCTTCAGGGGCATCCAGACGCGGTTCTCATCCTGGTGCAGCTCCATATATTCGGCCGAGGAGCCGTCGTCGTTGTCCAGGTAGATGTGGCTGGAATATTTCAGCGCCATGGCCGAAATGTTGGGGGGCTCCACGTCGCGGAAGCTTAAAATGAACGCCGCCACCGACAGGAACACCAAAAGCCCTGTGATCGCCGCCACCCAGAAGACCGTCTTAAACGCCTTCCAGACCATGCCGCCCATAGTGCGCACGGTAGCCCCGGCCGACTTGGAGAACTCGCCCTCCACCCGTTGGGAGGGGGCTGGGACAACGGGAGTATTGTACTTGTTCAGGTCTTGTTTGTTTCGCACGATGTACCTCCTTTAAGCCCGGTATAACAAGAAAAAAATGGCACATACTAGAAGTGACATGATTTTCTCCACCGAGGTGATAGCTGATGGATGACCGGCAGCCCAAAAACTACAAAAAATATACGCTTATCCTGCTCCTGGTGACCGTGGGCGCATTGATAGTGTGCGCCGCCGCCTTTGGGATTAAACAGGCCGCCCGGGCCACGGGCGCAAAACCCGAAGCCGTGGTCACAGACCATTATACCCCAAAGCAGGCGGCAAGTCAAGAAACGCCTGCCCCGGAAAAAACGCAGCCGTCCCCCGTTCCCAAGCAGTCTGCCGAGGGTTACGTGGTGACTGTGCGGGACGGGAAGGTCGGGGTGTTCAAGCCCGGCGAAACCACGCCCGTCCTCATGAGCGAGATCCAGGCCTACCTGCTGCCCCCCGGGGATATCGAGCTTTTGCGCCAGGGAATCCCGGCCAAAACCCTTTCCGAGGCCCGGTCGATTTTGGAGGATTATGAGTAAATTGAATGCTCATAATTTTGATAAATGGCTTTCCAGAGCCATTTCTAAGCTGTTAGCGCCGACTTACACGATGAGTTTCAAATTTCCGGTTTTGGCATTTTAAAAATTATACAGAGAGTATAATTTGGTGTAATTTTTACGTACAGAAAAACAGGATGCAAGAAAAAAGCCCCTTGCCGCGAAGGCAGGGGCCTGATTTTTTATTCCACATCAGCGGGGGCACTTGCGGGCATGCTCACCTCGCTGCCGCTTTCCAGCTCCTTCACATCCTCCTCGGACAAGACGCTGTCCTTATCCTTGGGGTCGTGCTTGGGCTTGCGGGTAGCCATGGCCAGGCGGTAGGCGTTCATGTCGTGCTCCTTCAGATAGCGCAGGTCTTCCGGGGGGACCCGGTCGCCGGCGGAAATACTGGCAGAGATTTTGGCGCACTTGTTCATTATGTCCAGCTGCTTCTTGTAGCTGTCAAGCATGGACGTGCTGGCGTTTTCGTCCTTTTCCTCCTGGCCCATTTTGGTCATCTGCTCGGCCATGCGCTTTACCATGTCCGAGAGTTCCAAGCGGTCTTGGGCGGCCTTGCCCAGGGGGCTGCTTTTTACGGCGGTCTTCTTGGTTACTTCCGTGGTTTTAAGGGCCCCGCCCAGACGGGTGCCGGTTATGCGCAGATTCATTTTCTCAACACTCCTTTTCCGTGCTTACTTATTTTATCGGCAAAAGGGGTGCGTTTTTTAAGCCTTGAATAATTCTTTTGCGTAGCCGGTGTCGCCGGTCAAAAAGGACAGCAGCAGGCGGTACGCGCCCTCGGGGTCTTTATAGAAGTTCTGGCGGACCAGCTCAGCCTGGGGGCGGTCGGGGACGTAGAGGGAGACTTCCATCAAATCCATGTCGCCGCCGGAAATGTGGCACGATACCTTGAACCCCTTCTCCCCCTCCGTTATCTCCACCCGGTTCTCCCGCTGGACGCGCGCCTGGCTGAGAAGCACCAGCGCCGCCTCCAGGGCCTTGTCGCGCACGGAAAGGGGCAGGGTGTCCCCCAGCGTGGCGGCAATTTCCCGGCCCGTTCGTTCGATTTGGCAGAAGCCGTCCTGCACCGTGATGTGCCCTAAGCGCTCCAGGGCCGCCAGAGCGTCGCCGACCTCAAAGTAGTTGGCCAGGGCCTTCTTCTGCAGCAGGGCACCTATATCCTCCCGGGACAGCGGCGCGTCCACGCTGTGCAGCACGTAACAGATCAGTATCCGAATGTCGTTTTGGTTCCAAAGCCCGCCCGGCTCGACCCCGCCGGTAAATGCGTCGTGTTCCATAGATGCCTCCTGTCCCGTTTTCTTTTATTATAGCACGGGCCCGGGGCTTTTGGCAAGGCGGTCACTCCTCCCCTTCGCCAAACTCCGCACGGAGTTTTTGGAGGGCTTTTTTTTCGATGCGGGAAACATAGCTCCGCGAAATCCCCAGCCGCTTTGCCACGACCCGCTGGGGCATAGGCGCATGGCCCCGCAAGCCGTAGCGCATACAGACAATGTCCTTTTCCCGCTCGTTCAGCGCACGGTCGATGAAGCCATAAAGCTTTTCGCTCTTCATGCGCACGTCGATGTTGTCGATGATTGTGTCCTCCACCGCCATGGTGTCCAGGATGGTCAGGGCGTTGCCGTCCTTGTCCGTATCGATGGGCTCGTGGATGGAGACGTCCTGGGCGCTCTTTTTGCCGCTGCGGAAGAACATTAGGATTTCATTTTCAATACATTTAGCCGCATAACTCGATAAGCGTATCCCCTTCCCCGCATCAAAGCTGTCGATTGCCTTAATAAGCCCAATCGTCCCAATCGAGATCAAATCCTCCTGGTCGTTCTGGCTGGCGTAATATTTTTTGACAATATGCGCCACCAGCCTCAAATTGTGCTCAATAAGCGTCCTTCTGGCCGACTGGCTGCCTGCGGCCATCTCCTCCAGACACTTCTTCTCCTGCGCCGCTGTGAGCGCCTTTGGGAACGTGCCGCTCCCCGTGACGTGCAGAAACATATAAAATATGTTTGACAGAAAATCCAGTAGCTGTGCGAAAAACACCACCGCCACCCCCTTTTTGATCTGTTTGATTCTATGCCGGGGGGACCGGAAAACTGCTTGTACGGCCGAACTGTTTTTGACTTTGCCTGTTCATGGCTTTTCTCTGAGAATGGCTACAGGACAATTTCCTCAGAGGTTCCGAAAAGTATCGCGGAATCCATCGAAGAGATGCCTGCATTCAAGCGGCTGAGCTCGATCAAGCCGTGGAGCGTTTTGAATTCGCCCATGCCGTTCCATTTCATGGCAGGCTTTCGGGTGCTGTATACCGCGTAGCAATTCCCCGAAGCGAACACAGCGCCTATAGTACGTGTGAACGAGGTTTTGTTCAGTTCTGTGTCGGAAACGCGCTTGATGTCTCTTGAAAGGTATAGGGACGGCTCCCGAGAGACAATAGAAAGAATCTGCTTATTTTGCAGCTTGGGAAGTATGTACGGGCGAACTTCTAATCCAGACCTCATGCAAAGCGCAGCGGCTTCCGCCACCCGGTGGTTGCGGTCAAGATGCTGGTTGTCGCCGGGAAAGTGGTGGTTCCAAAAAGAATCCATATAGTACTGATATGCGTCTGGGTGTATCCAATTCAAAATCGGCAAGGCTTGCTTGTACAAACGGACGGTTTTTGCCCGACCTCCACCGTTGAGAGTGAACAGACGGCAAGTCATCTCTTCCCCTGTTTGCGAATTACGGAAGCGCTGGGGCTGGGTCAGCTTAACAATGAGCGCTTTATAGACCCGCTTGCTCCCGAGCATATCCAAAGATTGAAAGGGAAATTCCCCTACAAATGACAGCAGCGTGACCAATTCGGACACATGACTGCCGGCGCGAAATTGAATCATTTCATTACCTCCTGAGTTGGTTTCGTACTCGACTTGGCTACCTCTCCCTCGAGCGAATCCCAAAAGAGTTTTTGTGGCAGAAAACCGCATAAACAATGGGTTTCTAACTCCAAAAAGCTGTGCAACTTTTTTATATGTAAAAAAACCGCTTTTCTTACATCGGTTTTTCGGGGTGTTTGGGAAGATTATCGTATAATTCCAGCCAGCGGGTGAAGTCTGTTCTTGGGACAACATAGACTTCGGTATGGTCATCCTCCCCCGACGCGCTGCAATAGTGATGGTCGCACACCTTGGGGCCATTGCCAGGCATGACGTAGAAGGCCACTACATCGGTTACCAAATTTGTCTCTATGTTGCTGTAGTCCCGCCACTGCCGTTCTGGTCTGTCCCGGCTATAGATGCGACGGAAAATCAGCACACAATCAGGATACTGCACTGGCGGCTTATCTTGAAAGAAGTCTTGCATGGCTGGGTATGAGAAGTCCCGTAGATAATCCACCGAGCCGCGCGTTTTTTGTAGCAGCAATGGTGGCATTCGGAGCGAGAACCAGCCTTGTTCTGTAAAGCCTGTCTCAACGGGTATCGCTTTTTGCATGATCCTTCGTACATCGTCTCTGGCCAATGGTTTGCCTGTGTATCATGGCAGCGCACGGGTCAGCAGTGTGAGCCTTTCGGCTGTATCTGCCAAGTGTGCGGCGTACTCCTGCGCTGTGTCAAGACGGCCGATGTCAATCAACGAGCGGGTTGTTTTGGCTTGCTCTGTCAAAATTTTCAAGCGGCGGTCTACTTTTTCAAGCATTTGGGAAAAGGCGTTCATGGGATTGTTCCTCCTATACTTATAAATTGGCGCAACACGCATATATTGGTAAATACGCTTTACGTATTACGCATTTGCCGATTTATGCGTGTTCTTGCAGTTTTGGGCAGCAAAAAAGCCGTCCCGAGCATCTTGCTCGAAACGGCTTTAGGCCTAAACCTAATTTTGAATGATATCATTATAGCACTTTACCACTTTTCATGTCAAGCACTGGGAGTAGGCAATTTTGTGACAGGTGTAGGAGTACAATACATATTGGACAGAGAAGAAAGAAAAAGGTAGAAGGATGA
>CANTDZ010000073.1 GCA_947652665.1 uncultured Clostridia bacterium | reverse complement strand
GCGGGATCACTAGTTTTCAAGACTAGCTCCTTAAACCACTCGGACACCTCTCCATGTCCTTAGTGCGTAATCTATAATACCACATCCTGCCTGCAAATGTCAATGGTTTTTTTCGTTTTTTTATAAAGCGGTTTCCAAACGCCGGAAAAGGTCGCAGAGGGCCATGGCCGGGAGGGTCAGGGCGCACCACAGCAGGGAGTAGGGAAGGCACACCTGCCCCAGGATGTTCAGGGGGACGCCGGAGTAATCCCATACGCCAAAGCCCAGCCACTCGTTGACCACGAGCCCGGTAAGGAGCTCCACCCCGGTGATGATACCCGAACCAGCCAGGCACCGCACCGCCAGGCTCCGGTGGCGCAGCTTCCCGCAGCAGACTCGGCCGATGAGGGTCAGGCACACGCCTCCAGCGATGGCCATGGAATAGTGGGTGCGCCCCCGCCAGACCATTTCCAAAGTCGGATACGCGCAGCTGCCCGTGAGAAAAAGAAGCCCATCCATACAATGCCTCCGTCCCGCCCATATAACACTTGGACAATTTTTTGTAACATCTGCGGATAGGATTCCCGGCCGGGGTATGCTATAATCGTGGCACGAAATAAAAATTTGCGGAAGGCGGTAATGTGACATGAAGATAGTGGTAACTGGCGGCGCTGGCTATATCGGAACGCATACCTGCATCGTTTTGCTGGAGCAGGGGCATGAGGTGGTGATCGTGGACAACCTGTGCAACAGCAAGCCCGTGGCCGTAGAGCGCGTGCGGGAGCTCAGCGGCAAGGACGTGGCGTTCTATGAGAAGGATGTCTGCGACGGGGAAGCCATGCGGGAGATTTTCCGCAAGGAGAAGCCCGATGCCGTGATCCATTTTGCAGGGCTCAAGGCCGTGGGCGAATCCGTGGAGCAGCCTCTGCGCTACTACGAAAACAACCTGGGCTCCACCCTGACGCTGGTGCGGGTCATGGAAGAGTTCGGCGTGAAAAATATTGTATTCAGCTCTTCGGCCACCGTTTACGGCGACGTGGAAAACCCGCCCCTGCGGGAAGACGCGGCCCTGCCCAACCATGCGGCCTGCCCTTATGGCACTACAAAGCTGATGATTGAGCAGATTTTGAAGGACTACGCTGTGGCCCACGAGGATTTCAATGCCGTGCTCCTGCGATACTTTAACCCTGTAGGTGCCCACGAAAGCGGCCGCATCGGCGAAGACCCGGCCGGCATCCCCAACAACTTGGCCCCTTATATCATGCAGACGGTGGTGGGCAAGCGGGATAAGCTCCATGTGTTCGGCAACGATTACCCCACCCCGGACGGCACCTGCATCCGGGACTATATCCATGTAGTCGACCTGGCGGAGGGCCACGCGGCGGCTGTGAAGCTGTTTGAAAAGGACGGCTGCGGCCTGCGGATATACAACCTGGGAACGGGCAAAGGTTACTCGGTGATGGAAGTGCTGAAAGCCTTCTCGGAAGCGGCCGGGCAGGAAATCCCCTATGTAATCGACGGCCGCCGGGACGGCGATCTGCCGGAAAGCTATGCCGACTGCTCCAAGGCCAAAGAAGAATTGGGCTGGGTGGCCAAGAAGTCCCTGCAGGATATGTGCGTGGACTCCCTGCGCTGGCAGCGGCAGAACCCAGACGGTTTTGGAGAATGAGCATGGACTTTGTGATAAAAGAAAAGGTTGTGCTGGCATCGTCGTCGCCCAGCCGGAAAATGCTGCTGGAGCGCGCGGGGGTGGACTTTGAGGTCATCGTTTCCGGCGTGGACGAGAGCGTGCCAGAACACTTCACCCCCGCCCAGACGGTGGAGGAGCTGTCTGCGCGCAAGGCCGAAGCGGTCGCGCCCCTGTGCGGCGGCAGGCCGGTCATTGCGGCGGATTCGGTGGTGTCCATCGACAACATGATTTTGGGCAAGCCGGAGGACGACGAAGCGGCCAAACGGATGCTCCGGCGGCTTTCAGGCCGCACCCACGAGATATATACGGGCGTGTGCCTGCTGGCAAAGGGCAAAAAGAAAGTCTTCCACTGCGTGACCCAGGTGAAGTTTTACGAGCTTTCCGACGAGGAGATCGCGGCCTATGTGGCTATGGGCGAGTCCCGGGGACGGGCGGGTTCCTATGGCATTGAGGGCATCGGCGTAGTGCTGGTGGAGTCCATCGCAGGCGACTACTCCAACATCGTAGGCCTGCCCGTGGCGGAGACCCTGCGGCGCTTGCGGGGGCTGCTATGACGGAGCGCGTGGGGGAAACCTTCTCCGGCCTGCGGCTGGAGGGCGCGGAGGTCAGCGGGACTTTGTTTGAGGACTGCCTTTTCACCGACTGCCGCGTGCAGGGGCTGGCTTTGCGGGGCTGCCGGTTCACCGGGTGCCATTTCGAAGGCTGCCGGGTGGGCGGCTTGCAGCTGGACAACGTCCAGGCTATGGGCAACTCCTTTGAGGACTGCGCGCTGCTGGGGCTGGACTGGTCGGCCCTGGTGGACCCCCGGAAGCAGGATTTGGGGTTCCTGCCCTTTGACAGCTTGGCGCGGTGCACCCTGCATCATTGCGTATTTTACCATCTGGACCTGCGGAAATTCTCCTTTGCGGGGTGCGATCTGGCAGGCAGCTTTTTCGAGGACTGCAAGCTCTCCGGGGCCGATTTCTCCGACTGCCTGCTGCGGGACGCGGCGTTTTCCCACAACGACCTGTCCGGCGCGGATTTCCGCTCGGCCACGGAGTACAGCTTTTCCATCGAGGGCAACCAGATGAAAGGCGCGCGGTTCTCCATGCCGGAGGCTATCAACTTGCTGTATGGGTTAGGGCTGCGCATAGAAGAAAGATAAAATGGAGACCCTAGGGACAGCCCTAGGGCCTTCTTTTTGCCAATTCATAAAGTATTTACAAATCCGAACTTGACTTTTGCTGACCAAAGTGGTACATTATATTCAAGCTAGTTAGCACTCTTGTCTATCGAGTGCTAACCCTCCTGAAAAAGAGGTGAGAAAGATGGAATTGACCCAGCGGCAGGAACGGGTGCTTTCCTGCGTAGTGGCAGGGTACAGCCGGACCGGGGAGCCGGTGGGTTCCAAGGCGGTGGCGGAGGAGCTGGGCGTGTCGTCGGCCACGGTGCGCAACGAAATGGCCTGGCTCATTGAGCGGGGGTTGTTGGAGCAGCCCCACACGTCGGCGGGGCGGGTGCCTTCCCAGCGGGGGTACCGGGAGTATATCGACCGGCTGATGACCGTGCGCCCCCTGGACGAAGGGGAGAAGCGCACGCTGGATTCGATGCTCCTGGGCAGCGCTTATGACCCCGAGGCCCTGCTCCTGCGTGCGGCCCAGCTGCTGGCCGGTACGGCCCGCTGTCTGGCGGCGGCTACCACCCCCAGCGGGGCCGGGGCTGTCGTGAAAGCCGTACAGTTCGTGCAGACCGCCCGGCGGACAGCCATGCTCCTGTTATTGAGCTCGGCGGGGACCATGAAGACCAGGATCTTTCGGTGTGATTTCGACCTGACCCCCGAGCTGACAAGGCTCTTTTTCCGGGTGTTTAACGAGAAGGTCACAGGCAAGATGGTGGCGGACATCACGCCGGCGTTTGCGCAGTCCATGGCGGCTTCGCTGGGGGAGATGTACGTGCTCATGGGGCCGCCCCTGCAGGCCTTGCTGGAGGCCGCCCGGGACACGGCCGGGACCCAGGTGCTTTTGAGCGGGCAGATGAACCTCCTGTTCTATCCGGAGCTGGAGCCGCGGGGCATACGCCGGGTGCTGGATTTCCTGGAGCGCCGGGAAGAGCTGGTGGGGCTTTTGGCCATGAAGCCCGGCAAAGTCCGGGTGCTTATCGGCCGGGAAAGCGGCCGGGAAGAGCTTGCAGACCTTTCGCTGGCCGTGGCCCGGTACAGTGTGGCCGGGCAGGACGCCGGCTGTATCGCAGCCATGGGGCCTGTGCGGATGGATTACCCGAGGCTGACCGCCATTTTAGAATACCTATCCAGCCAAGTGGGCGGACTGCTCACGGGGCTGAGCCAAGAATAAAAACAGAGAAAGGGAGAGAATATGGAACAGGATGAAAAGCTGACCGAACAGGAAGCCCCCGAAGAAATCCAGGAGCCGGAAACCGAGCCCGGGGAGCTGGAAAAGCTGCAGGCGGAGTTTGAGGCCCATAAGGAGCAGCATCTGCGGGTGCTGGCCGAATACGACAACTTCCGCAAGCGCACACAGAATGAGAAAAACGCTATCTATAATAATGCCGTGTCCGATACGGTGCAGGCCCTTTTGCCCATCGCCGACAACATCGAACGGGCGCTGGGGCAGGAAAACGCGTCGGCGGAGGATATGAAGAAGGGCGTGGAGATGATCGAGGCGCAGATCATGCAGGCCTTTGAGAAGCTGGGTATTACCGCCTCGGGCGAGGTAGGCGAACCCTTCGACCCCAACCTCCACAACGCTGTGGCCCACATTGAGGATGAAAACCTGGGCGAGAACGTGATCTCCGCCGTCTTCCAGAAGGGCTATCTGCTAGGGGACCGTGTTGTAAGGCACGCCATGGTACAAGTTGCAAACTAAAATCTATTTGAGAAAATAAAGCGAGGTAATCACTATGTCAAAGACTATTGGTATCGATTTAGGCACTACAAATTCCTGCGTAGCCGTTATTGAGGGCGGCGAGCCCGTTGTTATCGCCAACGCCGAAGGCGCCCGCACCACCCCCTCCGTGGTGGCCTTCTCCAAGGACGGCGAACGCATGGTAGGCCAGGTAGCCAAGCGCCAGGCCATCACCAACCCCGACCGCACCGTGTCCTCCATCAAGCGCGAGATGGGCAGCAATTATAAGGTCAGCATTGACGACAAGAGCTACACTCCCCAGGAAGTCTCCGCTATGATCCTGCAAAAGCTCAAGGCAGACGCCGAGGCGTATTTGGGCGAGCCAGTCACCAGCGCCGTTATCACCGTACCGGCCTACTTCACGGACGCCCAGCGCCAGGCCACCAAGGACGCGGGCAAGATCGCTGGCATGGACGTAAAGCGCATCATCAATGAGCCCACCGCCGCCGCGCTCTCCTACGGCGTGGACAAGGACAACGACCAGAAGGTCATGGTGTACGACCTGGGCGGCGGCACCTTCGACGTGTCCATCATCGAGATGGGCGACGGCGTGCAGGAAGTTTTGGCCACTGCCGGCAACAACCGCCTGGGCGGCGACGACTTCGACCAGCGCGTCATCGACCACATCGTCAGCACCTTCCGGGTGGAGCAGGGCATCGACCTCTCCGGCGACAAGATGGCCATGCAGCGCATCAAGGAAGCCGCCGAGAAGGCCAAGATCGAGCTTTCCGGCGTGACCAACGCGGCTATCAACCTGCCCTTCATCACCGCCGACGCTACCGGCCCCAAGCACTTGGACATGACCCTCAGCCGTGCCAAGTTCAACGAGCTGACCGCCGACCTGGTGGAAAAGACCATGGGCCCCGTGCGCCAGGCCCTGCAGGACTCCGGCCTGTCCATTGGTGAAATCAGCAAGGTGTTGCTGGTGGGCGGCTCCTCCCGTATCCCCGCCGTGCAGGACGCGGTAAAGAATTTCATCGGCAAGGACCCCTTCAAGGGCATCAACCCCGACGAGTGCGTGGCCATCGGCGCGGCCATCCAGGCAGGCGTTTTGGGCGGCGAAGTCCAGGGCCTGCTGCTGCTGGACGTCACCCCCCTGAGCCTGGGCGTGGAGACCATGGGCGGCGTCATGACCAAGATTATCGACCGCAACACCACCATCCCCACCAAGAAGAGCCAGATCTTCTCTACCGCCGCTGACGGCCAGACCCAGGTGGAGGTCAACGTTCTGCAGGGCGAGCGCGAGTTTGCCCGTGACAACAAGCAGCTGGGCCTCTTCAAGCTGGACGGCATCGCCCCGGCCCCCCGCGGCATCCCTCAGATCGAGGTCACCTTTGACATCGACGCCAACGGCATCGTGAACGTGTCCGCCAAAGACCTGGGCACGGGCAAGGAGCAGCACATCACCATCTCCTCCAGCTCTAACATGAGCAAGGAGGACATCGACCGCGCAGTGGAAGCGGCGGAGAAGTTCGCCGAGGAAGACAAGAAGCGCCGCGAGGAAGTGGACACCAAGAACAACGCTGAGAACCTGTGCTACTCTGCTGAAAAGCTGGTGGCCGACAGCGGCGACAAGCTCCAGGATGCGGACAAGAACGAGATCAACGCCAAGGTAGCCGCCCTGCGAGACACCCTTCAGAATGGCACCGTGGACGCCATCAAGGCAGGGATGGATGAGCTGCAGAAGGCCGTGTATGCGGTCAGCGAGAAGCTCTACCAGCAGGCCGCGCCTCAGGGCCAGCCCGGCGGTCCCCAGGCCCCCTTTGACGGCCAGAACCCCGGCGGCCCCGCCCCGGACGGCAACGTATACGACGCCGATTACAAGGACGTCGACTAAAGCAATAAAGGAATGAAAAACGGACGGCAGTTGTTGGGCTGCCGTCCGTTTCTGTAAATTCAGCCCAGCAGGCTGCGTAACTGTTCGTACCACTCCATGAGCTTGAATTCCACCTGGTACTTTTGCGGGTTCTCCACGATTTCCCGCTGACCCTCCGGCAGGTTTAAGAGGGCGTCCCCGTCCTGGGCGGCTGGCAGGCACAGGGCGGGGAAAACCACGCACCACCAGTTCTTCCCCTGGCCCTCGCCGATGGTCACCCGCAGCGTCCTGTATGTACCGGCGGGGAGCGCGAACCCCTCATAGTGGCGGGTGTCAAAGTGCATATCCGTGACCTGGGCCCGGGCCGTGGGCGGAAAGCCGTTTTCCATGAGCGTCTCGTTGGCGGCGTCCGCAATGGACTGCAGGTGGGTGCAGATGGCAAAGTTGGCGTCCTCCAGAGTCTGGGCGCCGCCGTACCAGTTGGCGGCTTCTTCCAGGAGCGCGTCCCGCACTTTGAGCTTCACGGCCTGGTCTTCGGGGCTGTCCGAGTTTGCCACCACGTGTAGGCGGATGATGTTCTGCGGCAGCTGTTCCGAGGCGGCTGCAAAGGGGAAGAAGCTCCACAAAGCGGCTAAAAGGAAGCCGCAGGCTAGGCTTTTGGGTAAAATGTTTTTCATATCCATACCGTCCTTTCTGCCAAGAGTATGGGCAGTTTTCGCGGGGATATGCAGTTTGGAAAAGGAGGAAGGAAGATGCTGGAAGTCCTATTAGACGCCCTGCTGGACACCTTAAAGGCCGTGCCGTTCCTGTTTGGGGCGTACCTGCTGATGGAGCTTTTAGAGCACCGGAAGTCTGCCAAACAGCCGGTGCTGCTGCAAAAGCTGGGCCCCTTAGGAGGCGCGGTGCTGGGGTGTGTGCCCCAATGCGGGTTCTCGGTGGCGGCGGCGAATTTGTACGCGGCGCGCATTATCACCCCCGGCACGCTGCTGGCGGTGTTCCTGGCCACCAGCGACGAGGCGGTGCTGATCCTGCTCTCGCAGCCCCAGGCCCTGGGGGAGGTCGGCAGGTTGTTAGGCGTAAAGCTGGTGGCTGCTGCTGCCTTTGGCTTTTTGGCAGACCTGCTCCTGCGCCGCCGGGACCGTCCCGACCCCCACCCCCTCTGCGAAGACGCCCACTGCGGCTGTGACGGCCACGGCATCGTAAAGCCGGCGTTCAAGCACACCTTGCAGATTTCCCTCTTCCTGCTGGCGGTCAACCTGCTGCTGGGGCTGGTGCTGAACGCGGTCGGGGAGGAAGTGCTTTCCCGGCTCCTGCTCTCGGGGAGCGTGTTCCAGCCGCTGCTTACGGCGCTCATCGGGTTTATCCCCAACTGCGCGGCCTCGGTGCTGCTGACGGAGCTTTATTTAAGCGGCACGCTGTCCTTTGGCGCGGCAGTGGCGGGGCTGTGCACGGGGGCCGGGGTGGGGCTGGCCATGCTGTTCCGGGTGAACAAGCCCCAGTGGCAGAACTTTGCCCTGATGGGCGCGCTCTACGTATGTGCGGTGGCGACGGGTTTGATTTTTCATTGACAATCCAAGACTTTGTGCTATACTATAAACGCCGGAATCCCCGGCAAAAAAACACGCTGCATCCCTAACGGGAGCAACAGTGGAGGTAATGCATATGCACAGTAAAACGACCTACCCTGCCCGGCCCATGCAGCAGCTGGTGCTGACCGCCTTGTTTGCGGCGCTCCTCCTGCTCATGGCTTTCACGCCCCTGGGGCTTATCGACCTGCCCCTTATCAAGGCCACCATCCTGCACGTGCCGGTGATCATCGGCGCAGTGGTACTGGGCCCCAAGCGGGGCGCTGGCCTGGGAGCCCTCTTCGGCCTGGTGAGCCTGTGGAAAAACACCATGGCTCCCAGCCTCTTGAGCTTCGCCTTTTCGCCCTTTGTGCCCCTGCCCGGCACGGCCCACGGCAGCTTGTGGGCGCTGGTGATCTGCCTGGTGCCCCGCATCCTCACGGGCGTGGTGCCCTACTACGTTTTCGTAGGGGTGTCCCGGCTCACCCAGGGCAGGGCCTGGGGACGGGCCGCTGGGTTCGCGCTGGCCGGGGTGTCCGGCGCGGCAGTGAACACAGCGTTGGTCATGGGCACCATAGGGCTGGTGCTGGGGGACGCCTTTGCGGCTGCCCAGGGCATCCCCCATGACCTGGTGAGCGGGGCCATTTTAAGCATCGTCCTGGCTAACGGCGTGCCCGAGGCCATCGCGGCGGCGGTGCTCTGCGGGGCCGTCTGCGCGGGGCTCGACCGGGCGAAACTCATAGAAAACAAGGAGGCCAAAGCATGATCCTGGCAATCGATATCGGCAACACGAACACCGTCCTGGGGTGCCTGGAGGGGGAGGAGCTGCTTTTCACCCTGCGCATCCGCAGCGACCGCTATAAGACGGCGGACGAGTACTGCCTGCTGCTGGAGGGCCTGCTCAGCCGCCAGGGGGTCGACCCAAAAGCCCTGGAGGGCGGCATACTGGCCAGCGTGGTGCCGGAGCTGCGCACGGTTTTGGCCGACGCAGCCCAGCAGATGACGGGCAAGAAGTTCCTGGTGGTGGGCAGTGGCCTGAAGACGGGCCTGGACATCCGCATCGACAACCCGGCCCAGCTGGGTGCCGACCGCGTGGTGGACGCCGTAGCAGCCCTTTCCAGCTACCAGCCGCCCCTGGTCATTTTTGACATGGGCACGGCCACGACCATGTCAGTGGTAGGCAAAAATGGGGCCTACCTGGGCGGCATGATCATGCCCGGCCTGCGCACCTCTGTAGACGCCCTGAGCGCCCGGGCGGCCCAGCTGCCCTACATTCACCTGGAGGCTCCGACCCGGGTCATTGGCACCAATACCATCGACTGTATGCAGTCCGGCGCCATTTACGGCAGTGCCGCCATGATCGACGGCCTTATTGACCGGGTGGAGGAAGCTTTGGGGGAGCCGGTCACGGCCATAGCCACCGGCGGGCTGATGAAGGTGGTGCACGCCTACTGCAAGCGCAAGCTCCACTACGACCCGAACCTGCTGCTCAAGGGCCTGTACGTGCTCTACAAGAAAAACTGCAAATGACCATAAAAAGAGGGCCTGCCTTTAGCCGCAGGCCCTTATTTTTATGCGTTCTGCCGGTTAACCCACTTGATGCTCGCCTTCTGGTCCATGGGGTACTGGATGAGCTCCTGGCCGTGCAGATCCTCCTGGAAAAGGTCGACGCCGATGAGGCCGCTGTTGTGGTAAGAGGTATAATAGTAACGGCCCTTCGTGGCGTTGAAGCAGCAGGCATAGATGGTCATTTCCGGCTGGCCGTCCGGCATGATGACGCTGCCCCGCACCATGGCCACCGACCCCAGCAGATGGAAGAACTGGGCCAGACAGCTTTCCTCGTCGCCCCGGCAGATGGAGTTGACCGTCAGATAAGCGGCCTTTACAAAGCGGGAGGCCGGGGAGAAGTCCCCTGGCAGGCCCACGCTGCCCAGGCCGTAGCCAAAGGGCTCCAGCCCCCCAATGGTGGAGAAGCAGTTGCAGGGGGTGCTGGGGGTCAGGTTCATATACTGGCAGACATTTTGCAGCTGGAAGGGGAAGGGCGGGTTGTTGGTCATGACACCCAGGGGGTTGTCGTAGATGTGCATCCCGTCCTTGGTGGATTCCAGCACCAGCGAGCCTGTCTTGTCTGCGATGTGCCAGTGCAGGGGGGCCAGCCCCAGCTGGGCGCTGTAGGGGATGGCGATGAGGTGGGTGTTTTCCAGCAGGCACCGGGCTTCCTGCAGGGTGGCGCACTGGCCCAGTACCCAGGCGATGAGCTCGAAGGGGGAAATGTTGTTTTTCACCGGGTCGGGCTGGGGGGAGTACCAGGCGTTTTGGGGGAAGTTGAGGCCGGCCATGCACAGGCCCTTTTCATTGCTGGCTTCGGCGTACATGGGATATGGGCAGTCCACCATGCCCATGCCGATCATGGCGTAGTGGTCGTGCATGGGCGGAGCTTTGCGGAAATCGAAGGGGTAGCGGCGGGGGGTGATGACCACCCGCTCATCGAAGCCGCTGTTCCAGTCCATGTTGCGGCCGAAATAGAAATCGTCTCTTGCCATGGCGATGCTTGTGCACATAGTCATGCCTCCATTCTCTTTGGTAGTTTATGCACGGGCGGGGAGCGTTATTCCGGCTTTGCCAGGGCCTTGCGGCAGGCGATGAGCAGCAGGAAGCCCAGTAGGAACAGGATGGAAAGGCTGATAACGCCCAGGGAGTCCCGCCCGGTAGCCTGGGTGAAGAAAGCTACCAGCAGGGGCCCAATGACTGCTGCGAACTTGCCGAATATATCGAAGAACCCAAAGTACTCGTTGGAGCGCTGGGAGGGGATAAGCTTGCCGAAATACGACCGGGAGATGGCCTGGATGCCGCCCTGCACGGTCCCGACCAAAAACGCCATGCACCAGAACAGGATGAGGGACAGGGTTCGGGCGCTGTCGTCGCCGGGGTGCTGCTCGATGTTGAAGCCCATGAAGAAGCCAACCAGCGTGATGAAGAAGTAGATGCCCACCGCGCCGCTTAAAAGGTTGATGGAGCCGATCTTTTCGGCCAGCTTGGCGAACAGGATGGAGAAGGGCACGGCCACGATTTGGGTCATGAGCAGGGCCAGGATCATGCTGATGTTGTCCAAGCCCAGCTTGGAGCCGTAGGAGGTGGACACAGAGATGATGGTGTTGACGCCGTCAATATAGAAGAAATAGGCGATGAGGAACAGGAAGATTTTCTTGTCCCGGAAGATGCCCTTGGCCGTGTGCAGGAGGTTGGAGAGGGACGAGCGCACCAGGTTTTTCTGGCCTTCGATGTAGTGGATCTGCTTGACGTTGCGCAGCATGGGGATGCTGAACACCAGCCACCAGAGGCTCGTGAGGATGATGACCAGCTTAAAGGCCAGCATATTGTCCATGCCCATGACCATCAGCAGGATGATGGACAGCAGGAAGGGGATGGTGCTGCCGCCGAT
>CANTDZ010000072.1 GCA_947652665.1 uncultured Clostridia bacterium | reverse complement strand
ATCATATCCCTCAAGCAAAACATTAATCATGCGCAATTACCTCCGGTTTTCATAATTTCTACACTCTGTTATAGCCTGTTATCAGTTTTGGCTTCCCTTATTTTTGCCCTTATGAGACGGTAAGGGAAGCATAAATACAAGTGAATGCGTATAAAAGAATAAGGCGGACACACTGCGATAAATCCTTTATTTGGGGGCGTTTTGGAGGATTTTATTAACGCCCTATGAGTGGCAGTAACCACTTATGGAATCGCGGTTTTCAAATTCCGATTTGCCGCCATTCGCTCTTTGTGTACCCAGAGCCCGCAGAGGCCTTTCCCACTCACGAAAGCATCTCGTTAAACTCAATGCGCTCCTTATTGGGCCCCAGGATGATAAAGAACCGCACGCCCTTTTCCCAGAAAGGCAGCGCCTCAATCCCATTGCTCACGACCTCATACCCCTGCGCCTGGGCTTCCCCATAGCACTTGTCGATGTCCTTCACATCAATGGCTATGTGGTCGATAGCCCCCGAACGCAGAGCCGCCTGCTTGTTTTCATACGCCTCGATGGTCAGGTTACCCAGCCGCAGGAAGGCCACGCGCTCGTTTGCGGCCTCGTTCACGGTCTCGTAGACGTTCTCAAACCCCAGGCCCTCGTAAAAACGGATGGTCTCATCCATATCGTTGGTCGGCAGGCCCACGTGCTGCAGGCCAGAAGCAAATTCACCTAATTTCATTTTCGTACACCCTTTCTCATACATTTATAATTTTTCCACAATTTCTTCCATCTGCATCCCCCGCGACCCCTTCACCAGAACCGCGTCCCCTGGCTGCAGGGCGCATTGGAGATAGGCAATGGCCTCCTCCTTTGTCTCAAACCACCGGGCCAAGTACCCAAAGCCCTCCGCAATATCCTTCGCCAAGGGCCCTACCGCTACCAGCTCGTGGATGCCCTTATCTTGAGCATATTCCCCTACCGCCCGGTGCTGTTCCTGGGACACCGTGCCCAGCTCCAGCATATCGGCCAGCACGGCCACCCGCTTGCCCTGGCAGGGGCGGGTGCACAGCACGTCCAGGGCCGTGCGCACGGAGTCGGGGCTGGCGTTGTAGGTGTCGTCGATAATCAGGAGGCCATTTTTCTCCTGGATCTGCTGGCGCATGGCCGGAGGCTCGTAAGCGGCTATGGCATCGGACGCGGCCTCGCCGCCCACTCCCAGATGGCAGGCAACCGCAATAGCGGCTAAGGCATTGCGCACGTTGTGCACGCCCACCGCCGGCACAAAGGTCTCCACCTCCCAGCCTTGGGGAGCCAGGCAGGTAAAATAAGTGCAGCCGTTCATTTCCCGCAGGTCATGAGCCTGCCAATAGCAGTCCTCGCCCAGGCCGTAGGTCACCACCTGGCAGGGAACGGCATCCTCCAGGGTGGGCAGCAGGTCGTCGTCTCCGTTGACGAAAAGCACGCCGCCATAAGGGATGTAATCGGCGATATGGGCCTTTTCGTGCAGGATGTTCTCCCGGGTCTTCAGGTATTCGATGTGGGATACGCCGATATTCGTCATCACCGCACAGGTGGGCCGGGCCACGGCCGCAATGCGCTCCATTTCCCGGGGCATGCTGATGCCCATCTCGACGACAGCGGCGGTATGGTGCTCCTCCAGACCGCAGACCGTAATGGGCACGCCCACCTGGCTGTTGTGGTTCTTGTCGGTCTTAAAAACGTCGAACCCGGCGGTCAGGGCCTGGGCGATCATCTCCTTGGCTGTGGTCTTGCCCACGCTGCCGGTCACACCCACCACGGGCAGGTCGAACCGGCTGCGGTAGTAGGCCGCCGCCTGCTGGAGGGCCGCCCGGCAGTCCTCGACCAGCACCAAGGGGCCGCCTGCCCCTTCGATTTCATGGTCGGTAAAGCTGGCCGCGCCGCCCTTCTCAAAAACCGAAGGAATGTATGTATGCCCATCGACGTGCTCGCCGCGGATGGGTACGAACATGGCGCCGGGGCCTGCCTCACGGCTGTCGGTGATAAAGCGTGTGATTTCGGCCGCGCCGTCTCCGCAAAGGAGCCGGCCGCCGGCAGCCGTACAGATCTCGTTGATAGTCAAGCGCATAGGGGTTACCTGCCTTCCTGAATTATTCGTCCAGCTTGAGCACGGACATAAATGCCTCCTGGGGCACTTCCACGGTGCCCAGCTGGCGCATCCGCTTTTTGCCCTCTTTCTGCTTCTCCAAAAGCTTCTTCTTGCGGGTGATGTCGCCGCCATAGCACTTGGCCAGCACGTCCTTGCGCATGGCCTTGACGGTCTCCCGGGCGATGATCTTCCCGCCGATGCACGCCTGGATGGGCACCTCGAACAGCTGGCGGGGGATCTTCTCCTTAAGCTTCTCGGTCATTTTGCGGGCCCGGGGGTAGGCTTTCTCCGTGTGGATGATAAAGGAGAGCGCGTCCACCACCTCGCCGTTGAGCATGATATCCAGCTTCACCAGCTCCGACTTGCGGTAGCCTAAAAGCTCGTAGTCAAAGGACGCGTAGCCCCGTGTGCGGGACTTCAGCGCGTCAAAGAAATCGTAGATGATCTCGTTTAAGGGCAGCTCGTAGTGGATGTCCACCCGGTCGGTGTCGATGTAGTTCATATCCTTAAACACGCCCCGGCGCTCCTGGCACAGCTCCATGATGTTGCCCACGTAGTCCGAGGGGGCGTAGATGTGCGCGTTGGTGATGGGCTCCTCGGCCTCCTTGATGGTAGCCGGGTCGGGGTAGTTGGTGGGGTTGTCGACGCGGAGGGTCTCGCCGTTTGTCTTGGTGATCTTGTACACGACGCTGGGGGCCGTGGTAATCAGGTCTAAATTGTACTCGCGCTCCAGGCGCTCCTGGATGATCTCCATGTGCAAAAGCCCCAAAAATCCGCACCGGAACCCAAACCCCAGCGCAATTGAGGTCTCCGGCTCAAAGGTGAGCGACGCGTCGTTTAATTGCAGCTTTTCCAGGGCGTCCCGCAGGTCGGTGTAATGGGCGCCGTCGGCCGGGTAAATGCCGCAGAACACCATGGGCTGCACCGACCGGTACCCTTCCAAAGGCTCGGCAGCGGGGCAGTCGGCCAGGGTGACCGTGTCGCCCACCCGCGCCTGGCGCACGTCTTTGATGGACGCCGCAATGTAGCCCACCTGCCCGGCACAAAGGCTCTGGGCGGGCTCCAGGGTGGTGGCGCGCAGGAAGCCGCATTCCACCACCGTAAACTCGCCGCCGGTAGCCATCATGCGGATGGTGTCGCCGGGCTTCACCTCGCCGTCCATAACGCGGATGTACACAATGACGCCCCGGTAGGAATCGTAATAAGAATCGAAGATGAGGCACCGCAGGGGCGCGGTTTCGTCGCCCTCGGGGGCCGGGATGTCGGTAACGATGCGCTCTAAGACTTCTTCGATGTTCACGCCCGTCTTCGCCGAGATGCGCGGGGCGTCCAGGGCCGGGATGCCAATGACATCCTCGATCTCATGGCAGACCCGGTCGGGCTCGGCGCCGGGCAGGTCGATCTTGTTGATGACCGGCAGGATCTCCAGCCCGGCATCTACGGCCAGATAGGTGTTGGCCAGGGTCTGGGCCTCGATGCCCTGGGAGGCGTCCACCACCAATATGGCCCCCTCACAGGCCGCCAGGGAACGGGAAACTTCATAGTTAAAGTCCACGTGGCCGGGGGTGTCAATGAGGTTGAAGACATACTCCTCCCCGTCCTGGGCCTTGTACCCCAGCGTGACCGCGTGGGCCTTGATGGTAATGCCACGCTCCCGCTCCAGATCCATGTTGTCCAGCAGCTGGTCCTCCATGTCCCGCAGGGACACGGCGCTGGTCTTTTCCAGGATGCGGTCGGCCAGGGTGCTCTTGCCGTGGTCAATGTGGGCCACGATGCTAAAATTTCGGATTTTGCTTCTATCCATCTTCTTCTATCCTTTCTTCCTTTACATATCCCGGAACTTCCGCACCCGGCGGAGCATCCGCTGCTTGCGGCGGTACATGGCTACCAGGATAAAGTACACGATTACAAGGGTCACAATCACCGCGATGATGACCAAAAACCACGGCGACGACAGCAGCGATTTTCCCTGCTCCCAGCTGGCCAGCAGGTCGCTGCGGGAAACGGACTCGGCCGCCACCAGGGGCACCGTGGCGATCTCCTCCCCGGCGTAGCTTAAAACGGCGGTGCCCACCTGCTCGCCCTTGCGCACGGGGGCCTGCACGCTTTCGGGTTTGTTCACCGTGACCAGGATACTGCTGGCATCCACGCTGTTGGGCAGCATGACGCTGGCGCTTTCCCCCGCTGCCAGCAGCAGCTGGTCCTTTTGGAAGGCGTACTCCAGGTTGACGGAGCTCATCACGTCGCCCTGCGCGGCCACGGTCTTTTTGCTCAGGGTGGTCAGCGCCCAGCGGAACAGGGAGCGCGCGTCCAGCATTTCGCCGTGGACCTTCTGCTCATAGCCCTCCATGTCGCCCAGGCACACCACGATATACGTGTATCCCAGCGCTGTGGCCGAAGCCACCAGGCAGTATCCCGCCTGGTCATGGGAGCCCGTCTTGATGCCCGTGGCGTACTGGTAGTAATACTCTATGCCGCTTGCCTCGTCCATATAATTCTGCAAAAGCTTGTTGGTGCTGTGGAAGGTCACCTCGTAGTCGTTTACATTGGTGGCGGGCTTCGTGTAGGCAAAGGTGCCGGTGATCTCGGTGAAGTTGGGCAGGGTCATGGCGTATTCGGCAATGGTGGCCATGTCCCGGGCGGTGGTATAGTGGTCGGGGTTATACAAGCCATGGGGGTTGGTGAAATGGGTATTGCGGCAGCCCAGCTCCTCGGCCTTCTTGTTCATCAGCTGGACGAAGTAGCTGTCAGGGGTGTAGCCGGCCGGGTCGCCAGTGTACTCCTCGGGCTCCCCCTCGCCGCTGTCCTCTGTGCCCTCCTCCACATAGTCTATGTCCGCCATGCCGGCAAACTGGGGATCGTCCGTGGCAGGCTGGCTGTTGCCGGCCTGGGGGTCGTCGGGCTCGGGGGAAATCCGGCCCTGCTCGTAGAGGGAATCCACATACTTGGCCAAGGTCAGGGCGGCATCGTTGCCCGAGGGCACCATCATCAAATAAAGCAGCTGCAGCCCGGTGAGCTCCTCCCCCACCGCGATGTCCGCCAAAGAGCTGCCGGTGCCCTCCAGCTCGTCCTCCACGCTCTGGGGCACGGTGATGATGGTGTTCTCAATATCCGGGATGGTCTCGTAGGCTACAATGTAGCTCATGATTTTCGTCAGCGACGCCATGGACAGCCGCTCGTCGGGGTTCAGGGTATAGACCACGGTGTCGGTGTCCAGGTTCAGCATGAGGATGGATTTGCAGTGGGGCTCGGGGTTCTTGGGGATTTCGTCCACGTCCCAGTTGAACGCAAAGCCCTCGGCCCCGGCCGGCAGTGCGGCAGACAGGGCCAGCACCAGGGCCAGCAGGGTACAGACGGTTTTTTTGACGGCCTTTATTTTCATGGGGTTCATCCTTTCTTGCGAGGGGTGGGCATCTGTGATACAATATAGGCGTAAGCCTTTCCTTATAGTATACTATCTTATGGGCAAAAAGAAAAGGCAGAATTTTTGAATATTTGGAAAAGAGGTGTCTGATTTGCGATTCTTCCACACCTCCGACTGGCATTTGGGCCGTATGCTGTATGGCCGCAGCCTGCTTTCGGACCAGCAGTACTTTCTGGAGGAAGCCTTTTTGCCAGCCGTCGAGAAGGAGAAACCGGCGTTCCTGCTCCTTTGCGGGGACGTGTACGACCGGCAGGTAGCGCCCCCCGAGGCCATCGCCTTATTCGACCGCGCGCTCTCGCGCCTGTTAGAGCTGGGCGTAAAGGTGCTCGTCATCTCCGGCAACCACGATGGGGCCCAGCGCATGGCCCTCCTGAAGGGCGTCCTGCGCAAAAGCGGGGCCTATTTTGCCACGGCGCTGGAAGACTTCCTCCAGCCCGTGCTCCTGGAAGAAGACGGGCTGCGGGTACAGGTCTTTATGCTGCCCTTCTTCGATGCCCCGACGGCCCGGGACTTTCTGAGCGACCCGTCCCTGCGGGGGGAGTCTGCCTGCATGGAGCGGCTGTTGGAGCTCTCTTACCCCCTCTTTGAGCCGGGGGCCCTCCATGTGCTCATGGGCCACTGCTTTTGTGCAGGGGCTACGGTCAGCGATTCGGAAAGCGGGGCCTTTGTGGGCGGCAGCGGACAGATCCCGGCAGAGCTTTTTGAACGGTTCGACTACGTGGCGCTGGGGCATCTGCACGGGCCTCAACGGGCCGGGAAGACGGCGCGGTATTCAGGCACGCCGCTGAAATATTCCATCGACGAGGCGACACAGAAAAAAGGCTTCCTGGTGCTGGACTGGGACGGTGCTTCCCTTTCCGCAGAGCACCGGGAGGTAGTGCCCAAGCGGGACGTCAAGAAGCTGGAGGGTTCCTTTGAGGAACTGCTGGCGGCCGGGGAAGCGTCCCCCTGCGAGGACTACGTGGAGCTTCATCTGACGGACAAGTCGCCGGTACTGCTGGCTTCCGAACGCCTGCGCCCCTTTTACCCGAACCTGCTGGCCGTACAGAACCAGTGGGCCCTGCAGGGCGCGGCGGGGAAACGGGCCCGGGATTTGCAGGGAGCCGACGAGGGCGCCGTGTTCGCGGCGTTTTTCCAGGAGGTCAGCGGGGCGCCGCCGGAGGACGGGGACATCGCCCTGTTTCAGGAGATTTTGAAGGAGGTGCAGCTATGAGGCCGCTTCGGCTTTCCGCCCAGGCCTTCGGGCCCTATTTGGAGCGGGTAGAAATCGACTTTACAAAATTTGACGAGACCGGGCTGTTCCTCATCACTGGCCCGACCGGCGGCGGCAAAACGTCCCTGCTGGACGCAGCCTGCTTCGCCCTCTACTGCGAAGCCACCGGCGGCAAGCGGGACTTCTCCGGGATGCGCTGCATGAGCGCCGGCCTGGACACCCCTACCGTGGTGGAGTTCGACTTCGCGTTGCAGGGCCAGACGTACCGGTTCCGACGCAGCCGAAGCTATACCCTCAACCGCCGGACCAAGGAGCCCGTGGCCCACGATTCCCACGAGTGCTTCACCCTGGAGGGCGGCGAGGCCCATTTGATCGAAAGCGGGTCGGCCCGGGCCATCAACCAGCGCGCCGAAAAGCTTTTGCACCTGACCCGCAGCCAGTTTTCCCAAGTGGCCGTGCTGCCCCAGGGGGACTTCCTGCGGCTGCTCCGGGCGGGTTCCCAGGAGAAGGGGGAGATTTTGCGCACGCTGTTCTCCGCCGAGATTTGGAAAGCTGTGCGGGACAAGTTCGCCGAGCGCAGCAAAAAGCTGGAGGAGGAAAGCGGGAGGCTGGAGTATTCCCTTCGGGCCATGCTGGAACAGGCTCGTGCGGAGAGCCCGTCCGCCTTTGCCCAAAGCCTCCGGGAGCAGGAGGAACAGGCGCGGCTCCTGCAAGAGCAGACGGAAGCGGGTGCTCAAAAGCTCAAAGAAGCCAAGGGTCTGCTGGCTACCCGTGAGGCCCACGCCCAGCTGCAGTTGGCGGAAAACCTGGCGCGCCAAAACGCGGAGGAAGCCCAGAAGCGCCTGGATAAGCTGGAAGCCGAAGCGCCCCAGACAGCAGAAAAGCGCGAAAAAGCGCAAAAGCTGCGGGAGCAGTCCCTGACGGTGGCCCAGGAGCAGACCCGTCTGGGCGAACTGCTGGCCCGGGCCAGGCAGGTAGAGGAAATGCGGCAAAAAGCTCAGGAGGCGCGGAAGAATCTGTCCATACGGGAAAAAGAGGCGGCGGATTTGAAAAAGTCCACAGAGGAAATCCTGGGACGCATGGAGAAGGGCAGCGGCTTCGAGGAACAGTACCGGGCGCAGTCGGAACGCCTGCCTGGGCTGGTGGAGGAGCGCAGCCGTTTGGAGAAAGCCCTGGCCGACCTCATTGAGCTTGGCAAGCGGCAAAAGGCCGTGCGCGACGGGGAGTCCGCCCTGCACCGCAGCCAGCAAGACGCCGGGGAAAAGGAAGCCGCCGCCCAAGCCCTCACCCAAAAGCTGGAGGAGCAGGACGCCCTTCGCCGCCAGAACGCCGCGCTGGAACTGGCCCAGCACCTGGCCGACGGCCAGCCCTGCCCTGTATGCGGCTCGACCCACCACCCGGCGCGGGCTCACAGCGGCGGGGCGGTTTTGGAGGGGAAAGCCCTGGACAACCTCCGGGCGGCAGAGAAGAAAGCCCGGTCAGACGCCCAGGCGGCCCAAGCGGCTTTGCAGGCTGCGCAGAAGTCGCTGGAGCAGGCACGGGCTTCCTGTCAGGAACAGTTAGCCTTGTGGCCGGATGCCCCGCCTTCCGAGGAGCAGGTTTCCAAAGAACTGGAAGTCGCCAGAGCCGCCGAAAAACAAGCCCGGCACGACGCCCAACTGCTCCCCAAAGCCCGGGAGCAGCTGCAAAAATTGCAGCAGGAAAAGGAACGTCTTACCGACCAAGCCATGCAGGCGCAAAAAGCCATTTCGGCCCTGGGCGCGCAGGCAGAGGAATTGGAGCGGCAGGCGGCGGAGGCCAAAATTGAAGGCTCGGCAGAAGAGCTGGGCCGCCAAGTAGAGGAACGCAAGGGGGAATTTCGGCGGCTGGAAGGGGAAGCCCAAACGCTGCTCAAGCAGGCGGAGGAAGCCGTCAATGCCCTGGAACGCGCCCGGGAGGCCCAGAAGCTTGCGGGGCAGTCGCTGAAAAAGGCCCAGGAAGAATTGGCCGCGTTCCCGGTACCCTGGGCCGTGCCGCCCGACCTGCCAGCCCTGCGGCAGTCTGTGGAGGAAATGCAGGAGGCCGACCGGCAGGCAGCGGAAAAGCTGGCCCGGGCCGGGGCGGAGCTCCAGGCGGGGAAAAAGTCCCTGGGGCAGATGGAGAAAACCCAGCAGGAGCTGGCCGCGCTGGATGGCCAGTATCGCCGGGTGGCGAAGCTTTCCAAGCTCCTGGCCGGGGCCAACCCCAAGAAGATGCCCATCCTGCAATACGTTCTCAGCGTGACGCTGGATCAGGTGCTGGTCAGCGCCAACCACTTTTTCTCCATCCTCAGCCGGGGGCGCTACGCTTTGCGCTTGATGGAGTCCCCCAAGGGCGGCAACGCCTACTCCGGCCTGGATTTGGAGGTCTTGGACGGCGCGTCCATGCAGGCGCGCTCCATTGAGACACTGTCGGGGGGCGAGCAGTTTTTGGCGTCGCTGTCCCTGGCCTTCGGGCTGTCGGACGTAGTGCAGAACCACGCCGGGGCTGTGGAGCTGGAGTCCATCTTCATCGACGAGGGCTTCGGCTCGCTGGACTCCGAGACCCTGGACACCGCTATGAAAGCGCTGTCGGCGCTGCGGTCGGGCGGGCGGCTCATTGGGGTGATCTCCCACGTCTCTGAGCTGCAGACCCGCATTCCCAGCCGTATCCAGGTCACCCGGGATGCCCAGGGGTTCTCCCACGCCACGGTGAGGGTCTAACTTAATTCTAAACAGAAAAAGGGCCGCGCGGCTTCGTACCGTGCGGCCCTCCGTATTTCCGTTACTTGGACGCTTTCTCTTTCTCCAGCGCCCGTGCCTGCCAGGCGGCAAACAGGTTCGGCGCAATGAACTGCGACGAGAAGCAGCCGGCAATCACGCCTACCATCATGGGCAGCGAGAAGGAAATAACGCTGCTGATGGAGTACATACCAGCCACCACCAGCACCACTACCAGCGCCAGGAACGTGGTCAGGCTGGTAAGCAGGGTGCGGCCCAGGGTCTGGTTGAGGCTCTCGTTCATGATGTCATTAAGGCCGGTCTTGGAGCCCAGCTTGCGCTTGTTCTCGCGGACGCGGTCATAGATGACGATGGTGCTGTTGAGGGAGTAGCCCAAAATCGTGAGCACCACGGCGATAAAGATATCGTTGATGGGCATCCCGAACACCACGAACACGCAGAAGGCGATGAGCACGTCGTGCAGCAGGGCCACAATGGCCGTAAGGCCAGCGGACAGGCCGCCGATCTTCTTAAAGCGCAGGGCGATGTAGACCAGCAGCAGCACAGCTGTCAGGGCAAAGCACACCAGGCACTTCTGGAAGAACTTCGCGCCCATGGTAGCGTCTACCGAGTTGGACTCCAGCAGGGTAAAGGTGGCTTCGCTGAAGGCCTCGCTGAGGGTGTCGGCCACTTCCTTCTGCTCGTCGGGAGTCATGCTCTGGTTGCCGGAGAAGGACAGGGTGGCCGTCTCCGCGCCGGTGCTGATATCGGTGTTCAGGCTCACCGAGCAAGTCTTGCCCAGCTTGTCCGAAATGGTCTTGGAAATGTCGTCGGCGGTGACGCCGGTGCCGTCCACTGTATAGCGGATCATAGCGCCGCCTGCAAACTGGATGTCCAGCTTCGGGCCGATTACAGCGCTGGCCACAATGCCCACGGCGATAACGGCACAGGAGATGATATAGAAGGTCTTGCGGTTGGCGATGAAGTCCATGGCCTTCTGGGCCTTAGAGGTGCCCTCGCCGCCGAAGAGCCACTTCTTATGCAGGCACTTGAAGCCAGCCAAAGACAGCGTCATCAAACGGGCTGCGAACACGCCCATGACGAAGTTGGCAATAATGCCCACCAGCAGCGTAAAGCCGAAGGAGAAAATGGAGCCGGTGGTGGATTCGCCGAAAATCATGGACAGGATGTTGCTGGGGCCGAACACGCCCATCAGCATAACCGCCACGATAGCGGTGGTTATGTTGCCGTCAAAGATGGCCCAGAAGCTGTTCTGGAAGCCCTTCTGCAAAGCGCCGTCCAGGGTCTTGCCAGCTTTCAGCTCCTCGCGCACGCGGCTGGCGGTAATGACGTTGGCGTCCACGCCGATGCCGATGGAGAGGATCAGGCCCGCGATGCCGGGCAGGGTCATGGTGAAGGAGTTCATGTTGGGGAAGAACCCGCTGATGGCCGCAAAGCAGATGCCCATCTGCCCCGCCAGGGTAATGACCGCCACCACGCCGGGCAGGCGGAATACCACGATCATCAGCACGGCCACCACGATAAAGGCGATAATGCCTGCCATCATCATGGCGTTCAGGGCGTTAGAGCCCAGGGTGGGGGCCAGGGCGTTAAAGTTCGAAGTCTCCAGGGCAAAGGGCAGGGCGCCGGCCTGGATCTGCGCCGCCAAAGTGGTGGCGTACTCGCTGGTAAAGCTGCCGGAAATAATGCACTTGCCGTCGGTGATAGCCTCATTGACCGTGGGGGCCGACAGCCGCACATCGTCCATCCAGATGGAGATGGTGCCGCCTACCAGGCGCTGGGTGGCCTCGGCGAACTTCTCCTTGCCAGCGTCGCTGAACTCCAGGGACACCACGTACTGGGTTGCACCGGTGCTGGGGTCCTGCTGCACGCCGGGCTCAGCTTTGACCACGTCGGAACCCTCTAAGATGATGGTGTCGGCAGTAGTGCCGGACGGGGTCTTATAGACGGGCTGGCCGTCGGAGCCGTACTCCATGTCCGCATACTCGCCGCCCTCCCGGAAGGTGAGCATGGCGGTGGCAGACAGCTCGTTGATGGCATTCTCCGGGTCAAAATCCGTCTCGTCGCTCTTCCAGGGGAAGCGCACGATGATGCGGTTGTTGGCGCTGTCGGTGTACAGTTCGTAATCGGTAATGTTCTGGGCGACCATGCGGGTCTCAATGATCTGCTTGGCCGATTCCAGCTCGGTGTCCGTGGCCTTCACGCCGTCGGCCGGGCTAAAGGTGGCTTCTACGCCGCCCCGGATGTCGATACCCCAACGGATATCCCCCGCGCCTTTGAGGATGGTGGTCTTAAAGTCGCCGTTCTGGCCGTACACGCCGAAAAGGGATGTATACACCAAAGCGAGGATGACGACCAGCACCACAAAAAATACGGGCTTCTTTACACGCTTCATGGGTCTTTCCTCCAATTTTCTTCTCTTACTTTTACGCAGAAAACAGGGCAGCAGCTATCGCCACCCTGTTACTATTCCGTTATGGAACGAAGATCATTCCTCGGTCTCCTCGGCGGGGACTTCGGTGGAATACACGATCTCCTCGCTGGGGGCCTGGGCAGCGGCCTCGTCGGCGGCAGCCTGCTCTTCCTCCAGCAGGGCCCGGATGGAAAGGGACACCCGGTGCTTGTCAAAGTCGATCTCGGTGATCTTCA
>CANTDZ010000071.1 GCA_947652665.1 uncultured Clostridia bacterium | reverse complement strand
TTCATCCTTCTACCTTTTTCTTTCTTCTCTGTCCAATATGTATTGTACTCCTACAGCCGGCTTACTTCACCAATTCGTCTATAAAGGGTTCCATGCTGTCAAACACGGGGGTCTCCATGTCTCGTAATTTAGGCATCATGCGGGTCAGCGGCACTTGGGGCAGTATGAACGCGCTGTATCCCTCCCGATTCTCCCGCAGCCAGCGCTCCATGTACTGGTCGGCCAGTTCGGTGCTGCCTGTCTCTGCCAGGCAGTTTTTGGCTGCTTCCAGACAAACGGCGTCTACCTGGATTTGCTTGCCCGCTCGTTTCGCGGCGGCTTCCACGGCTAGCTTGGCCGCACCGGGGGCGGCGGTGTTCATGGCGGCTGCGGCGATTTTCCCGCCGTCCGGTGTGACTGCCACAGCGCGCTCCGCCAGCACGTCGTCATACACGATGATGGGCAAAGCCACCTTCTCTTGTACCTTCTCGATGCCGGGCTTTATCTGGTTGCACAGCAGGCCCAGGCGCTCACAGCCTGCGTCGATAAGCTTGTTGAAGTCTGCAACGAGAATCTCCTGCACCTTGTCGTTCACCTGCTCGCCGTTGGCTTCGAAATGCTCCCACACGCAGCCGTCTACATAGTGGACGATTTCCACACCGGGGTATTTGGTGGCGATTTTATCCAGGGCGGCGCAGTTATTGGGTGCGGTTTGAATAATACCGATTTTCATGATTTTACTCTCCTTTATCTTGCGTTTTTGGGTTTATACGTCAGCATGAGGCCATCACCTTCTACTGGCTCTGCGCTTACCAGCGACAGCGCTACCGGGTGGGACTCCTCCCCCTCCATGCGCTTAAAGAGCGTGTGGGAGTTGGGGTCGCCGTCCACCACCGGCACCAGCATGACTTTGATTTCGTCAATAAGGCCATGGGAAAGCAGCGTCCAGTCGGCGTAGGCTCCGCCTGAGATAATGACCTTGCGGAGGCCAAACTGGCTGTATAGCTTCTCCATCATCAGTACCGGGTCAAGCTTTTCTTTGCCGCAGAAAATGTAGGAGATGCCATGCTCGCGCAGATACTCCAGGTAATCATCGGAGATATCCTCGGTCAGCACATGAATCACGCCGTGCACGCCCCGGTTGCGCACGTCTATGGTGGGGGAATCGTAGGCGATGCCGCCGTCGGGACTAATCGCCACATAGTAGCGGCCTGTTTCACAGGGGGCGGCGTAGTCCTCGCGGGGGTAAGATTTTTGGACTTTGGGCAACTCACCCACCCGGCCTGCGGCAAACATGGCCATGGTCACAGCGCCGTAGATGGTGGCGTCGGCGTGCATCTCCAGCCAGCCTTGTCGGAACACCTCCGTGGCAGGCGCGGCTTCCGGCAGACGGCCAAAATCGCCGTCGATGTGGCCTTCCATGCTTAGGTTCAGGTAGCAAATGGTATAGGGTCTGTTCATGAGATATCCTTCCTTTCTATCAAAATTATAGCAAGGAGAGAATGTTATTTCAAATACTTAGTTGCTATAGGCGTGTATGCCCAAAAAGCATAGCAAAATAAATTTACAAATTTCCTCCCCTCTGCTATACTTGAGTACAAAGAAGGTGACCACTTTGCAAGACATTATCAACATTGGCATCGTCGCCCACGCCGACGCGGGCAAAACCACTCTTACGGAGCAGATGCTCTTTACCGCCGGGGAGCTTCGCACCTTGGGCAGCGTAGACAGCCAAAACGCCCAGACCGACTGGCTGGACATTGAGCGCCAGCGGGGCATATCGGTGAAGGCATCGTCTACCCGGCTGTTCTGGAAAGATTGTCAAATCAACCTCATCGACACCCCCGGCCACGTGGATTTTGCCGGGGAGGTCCAGCGCAGCCTGTCCGTGCTGGACGCGGCGGTGCTGGTCATTTCGGCGGCAGAAGGCATACAGGGCCAGACAGAAGCGCTGTGGGAAGCCCTGCGCAAGCTGGAAATCCCCACACTGCTCTTCATTAATAAAATCGACCGGGTAGGCGCGGAGCCCCAGGAACTGCTGGCAGAATTAGCCGCCCGTTTTTCATCAAACCTGGCGGTCATGGAACGCTGGGAAGGTGCCGGGGAACGTGGCTGTCAGATTTTCCCGTCCAGCCTCCAGCAAGATTTTCTCATCGAGTTAGCCGCCGAAAATGACCCCGAAGCCGAGCGCTGTTTTTTAGAGGACAAGCCCATCCCCGAGCCTGTGCTTTTGCGGATACTGCAAGAGCAGATAGCCGCCTGCCAGACGTTCCCGGTTTACTTGGGCGCGGCGACGCTGGGTGTCGGCATTGGGGAACTGCTGGACGGCATCCTGCTTTTGCCCAAAGCGCCCCGGCAGGAGGACGGCCCCCTGTCCGGGGTAGTCTACCGGGTGGAGCACGATAAAGCCATGGGCAAAGCCGCCCATGTTCGGCTGTTTTCCGGCTCCATCCAGAGCCGCGATCCCGTGCCTATCCAGGGCGTAGAGCCCGTGGAAAAGGTGACCCAGATACGTCGGGTATTGGCCCACAAATACGTAGATATGGGCAAGCTGACCGCCGGGGACATCGGCGCATTATACGGGCTTGCCCACGCGCGGACGGGCGACATCATCGGCGAACTGCCGCTGTACAGGGAAGCCACTCTGGCGGCTCCGCTTTTAAAAGTGCAGGTTTTCCCGGACGCACCAGAACGCCTGACAGAACTGGTTTCCGCCGTGCAGGAGCTTGCGGAGGAAGACCCGCTTCTGGACATGGAGTGGGAAAAAGAGGAGCGGGAACTCTACATCAAAATCACCGGGATGATACAGCTGGAGGTCATCGGCTCCTTCCTGCAAGACCGCTTCAGGCTGACGGCGCACTTTGACAGCCCGTCCGTGATATACAAAGAAACCCCGGCGAAAACCGGGGTTGGTATTGAAAATTACACCTGGCCCAAACCATGCTGGGCCTGCATCGAGTTCGCCATTGAGCCGCTGGAGCGCGGGGCCGGGTTCCGGTTTGAGTCGGCGGTGGGCGACCGGGTGATTTTGTCCCGGTATCAGGCACACATCGCCCAAGCTCTGCCCAACGCTCTGAAACAGGGGCTTTACGGCTGGGAGGTCACGGACTTGAAAATCACCCTCACAGGCGGGAGCCATCATCTCATCCACACCCACCCCCTGGACTTTTTCACCGCCACGCCCATGGCCTTGCTGAACGGCCTGGAAAACACCGGCTCCACCCTGCTGGAACCCATGGTGAAGATGCGCTTTTCCGCCGAAGAGCAGCACGCCGGGCGGCTGATACGGGACGTGATCGCCATGCGCGGGGAGTTCGATTCGCCCGTCATACACAAAGGGTCGCTGACCATGGAGGCCCGACTGCCCGTGGCGTCCTCCCTCTCCTACCCGGTAGACTTCGGCATCCTGACCAGCGGAAAAGGCGTGCTCAGCAGCCGTTTTGACGGGTACGAGCCCTGCCCCCTGGAGTTGGGCAAAACCGCCAAGCGCCGGGGCATCGACCCGCGGGACCGGGCAAAATGGATTTTGCACGCCAGGCAGGCTTTATAGAGAATATCACAAACTACTATCTGCGGGCTTGGCGTCCCGCTGAAACCTCTCATAATGCTTGGACGTCCGCAGTCGGTACAGCATCAAAAGCCCTCGCACGCACAGTTCTGTTGCCATGGCGATCCACATTCCCGGCAGGCCCAGACGTCCCACCAGCAGCAGGGCCAGGCCGATTCGCACGACCCAAATGCTGCCCAAGTTCATCAGGCTGGGAACGAAGGTGTCCCCTGCCCCACGCAAGGCTCCTGCCGCTACAATGGAAATGCCAAACAACGGCTCGGCCAGAAGTTCAATGCGCAGGACTTGGGCGGCAAGTATGCGCACAGCCGGGTCAGGAGTCAGCAGCATGAACACGAAGGGGCAGAAAACCATCATCAAAAGCCCCGTCAGGGTCATGAAGGCCGCGCCCATGGCGGTACAGATAATGCTGTAGCGTTTGGCCAGCTTTACGTCCCCCGCGCCTACGCTGCGGCCCACCAAGGTTGTGGCCGCCGACCCGATGCCGTAGCCGGGCATATAGCACAAACTCTCCGCCGTCACGGCGAAGGAATTGGCGGCGATGGACACCGCGCCCAAGGGGGCGATAATGCGGGTGGCGGCTACCATGGCGCTGTTCATGGCGATCTCCTGCACGGCCAGCGGCGCACCGATTTTCATGGCTTTTTTGAGGATGTCCGAGTCAAAGGAGCACTTTTCCCGACGGAATTTTAGCTGTTTATTGCAAAAGCAGCAGCGCCAGGCCATCAGCAGGGAGACCACTACACAGGCCAGGGTGGTGCCCATACCCGCTCCCAGCACCCCAAACCGGGGGATGAAAATGGAGTTGAACACCACATCCAGCACGCACATGACGGCGTTTAGGATGCTGGGGGTTACCATGTCCCCGGCGCATTGCAGGAAGGAGGAGTTCAGCGAGTTCAGCTGGGAGAAGGGCAGCATGAAGGCGAACATCAAAAAGTAGGCGGAGGAATCGCGGCGGATGGCCGGGTCGCCCCCCAGCCAGCCCGGCAAAGGGCCGCTCATGAGGAGCCCCAACAGGCACAAAAGCCCCGAGGTGAGCGCCGCCGTAACCAGCCCATGACGCACTACGTCACGGGCCTTTTTCTCGTTTTCGCCGCCAATGTGGTGAGCCACCTGCACCGAAAACCCCGCAGACACCGCGTATGTAACGCCGTTTAGGAGCCAAGTGCTGGAGGAAACCAGCCCAATGGCGGCAGAGGCATTAGCCCCCAGCGCCCCCACCATGGCCGAGTCAATGTACTGCATGGCAATGGTGGTGATCTGGGTTAAAATGGCAGGCAGGCTCAGTTTCCACACCTGCCCGATCTGGGGCTTTATCCCCTGTAGGTTCAGCTTCATGCGTTGTTATCCTCCCAAGCGGAAAAAAGTATTGCTTCGCCCGTCCGCGTATATGACGGCTATCCTTCCACCTTTGTCAGCCGCACCGCCATATACTCCCTGCCGGGCAGCTGGACGCGGAACTTGCCCGTATGCACCCCCGCAGCGGTAATGGTCATGCCCCAGGTGTCTATGACTTCCACCTTCCACTGCCCTTCCGGCTTTACAAAATCCCGGAAGCTGGGCCGGCCGAAGCCATAATAGTGAATCTCATACCCGCCGCTTTCCCATACACGGTCCGGTACGCCCACGGTCTCGTCAAAGCTGCCCTGCCCCCGTTTCAGGCCATGGCCGGGCGTTTCGCACAGGATTTTGTGCAGGAACCGGATGCGCGCCGGGCTTTCGCCGTGAAGCGGCCCGCCGTGGCTCCACCAAAGGATGTCGTGCTCCGGGTCCAAAAAGGTTTCGCCATGCCCCGCATAGCCGCCCCGGAGGGAAGCCTCCCAGAAGCGGCGTACCAGCTCCTGGCCGGAGATGTTGCCCCAGCCCATATCAATATTGCCTTCATAGGATATCTCGTCCCAGACAATGGGCTTTCCCCAGCGCGTCCGGTACTCGTCGGTGTACTCCACATGGCGGTACAGATCCTGGCGCTGCAGGCTGGCGTGGGTGATCCACGGGCGGGTATGGTCATAGAAGTTGAGGCAGTTATGGATGCCCCGCAGATGGTTATAGGGGTCCTTGTCGCAGAGGATTTTGGCGTAGCGCTCCCAATCCTCTGTTTTTTTGGCGAACATCAAGTCATACTCGTTGGCAAGGCTCCACCACACATTGCGGTAGGCGGCAAAACGGGCGATGACGTAGTTCCAATAAAGATCGTCCTGCTCCGCCGTCATGGACTTGAAGCCCCAGCGGTCGTAAGGGTGCATGACGATGATGTCTGCCTCACAGCCGCGCTCCATCAGCTCCTGGATGCATCGTTCTACGCGCCGGAAATGCTCGGGGTTGAAGCGGGTGAAGTCCCAATGGTTGCCGGAAATGTCCATCTCGTAGGTGAAATTTTCCTCGCACAGCCCGGAATTGTCCATAGGCGTTCCCTCGTAGGGGAAGGTTTCCGGGTCGCGGAAATTGTGGATATAATGTTTGGGGAACACGCAGAAACGCATCTTGTTAAAATAGCCTTTGTCCAGCTCCGCTAAAGTCTGCTGATGGATCTCTTCCGGCTGGTGGGCCCAGGCATAGCAGGTGGTCCCTACGGAGTAGTACGGCGTGGCGTCCTCATAGGCAAAGTGGAACCGGTTGGCCACGCGCATGGGGCCGTGGTTCCCTTCCCCGGGAGCCGTGACAGAAAAGCTCCCCGACGTCTCCGCACCCTCAAAGCTGCCCGAGGTAGTGTAAGTGTACTCGCCCTCAAAGCTGGGCATAAACCGCACCTTATACACGCCCTCGCCGTCATAAAATCCCTGGGCGGTGACGCTCTCGCATTTGCCGGTAAACGTGCCGCTGAAGGACTGTTCGGTAAAAGGGTTGCCGTCTGCCGGGCCCTTTACGGACACCTCAAACAACCCCCATTTTTCTATTGTTTGCATATTTACATCCCCTTTATAACAATATACGGACTGCATCCTGCCAGCCGCCATAGTGCTCCTCCCGCCAGGCCTTATCCTTATGGGGCCGGTAGAGCGTGTGGCCGGCTTTTGTTACGATTTCTTTTGGGTAGATGCCGGCGGCAATCCCGGCACAATAACCCGCGCCGATACCGGACAGCTCCTCCCGTTCCGACACGGCCACGGGAATGCCCAGGATATCGCTCTGGAATTGCATGAGATATTGGTCCCGGGTAGGGCCGCCGTCCGCGCGCAGTTCCCGGAGGCCTCCATGGCCCGGACCGCGTCTGTGATCTGGTAGCCGATGCATTCCTCCGCCGCCTTGACAATCTCCGCCCGGCCTGTGCCCCGGCCCATGCCCCAGATCATGGCCCGGGCTTCGGGCTTCCAGTACGGCGCCCCCAGCCCGGTAAAGGCGGGAACCAGATACGTGCCATCGTCCGGGTCGGCCTGCGCCGCTACCATACCGGCTTCTTTGGACGACTGCAATAATTGGACGTCCTCTACTGCCCACTTTATCACCGAGCCGGTATAGTTGATATTCCCCTCAAGGACGTACTCGACTTGGCCGCCCATGCCCCAGGCCAGGGAGGTGACGATCCCCTTGTCGCTGAAAACGGGCTGTCCGCCTATATTTATCATTACGGAGGAACCCGTGCCATAGGTGGCCTTGCCCATGCCAGGCTCTACGCAGCCCTGGCCAAACAGCGCGCCGTGGGAATCGCCCAGGACGCCCGCTACAGGAACCGGCCGGGGGAACAGCCCCTCCATATCGGTTTCGCCAAACAAGCTGTCGCTCATGCACACTTGGGGGAGCATGGCGGGATCGATGCCGAAAAGCGAACACAGCCCCTCATCCCACCCCAGGGTGTGGATATTGAACAGCTGGGTACGGCTGGCGTTGGAATAGTCGGTCTTAAATTCCCCGGTGAGCTTGTAGACCAGCCAGCTGTCTATGGTGCCTGCGCACAGGGCTTTATGATCCAAGCCGGGGGTATTCTCCAAAATCCAGGCCCACTTCGCCGCCGGGAAATAGGGCGAGAGCTTTAGACCTGTCTTTTTCTGGATCTCTTCCCCTTGGGCGGCCAGGCGGTCACACACCGCCTGCGCCCGGCCGCACTGCCAGACTACCGCATCGGCCACAGGCCTGCCGGTTTCCCGATCCCATAGGAGGGCCGTCTCCCGCTGGTTGCTGATCCCGATGGCGGCAACCTCTGCCGGGTCCGCGCCGGTGCTGTCAAAAAGCTGCCTTGCCACCTGGATAACATTGCGGTAAATCTCCATAGGGTCGTGGCTGACCCAGCCCTTTTCGCTTATCTTCTGCTCGTGCGCCTTATCCTCCCGGCCTGCCAGGGCGCCTGTTTCATCCAAGAGCAGCGCCTTTGTGCCGGAGGTGCTTTGATCTATTGCTAAAATATATTTCATTTGATCAGCTCCTTCACCGTGCAGGCAATGCCCTCACCGGTCAGCCCGTAGTGGGCGAAGACCTCTGGAGAAGTGCCGGTGATCACCGGGGCATCCGGCAAGGCCAGGCACTTGACACGGCGAGGGCAGTGCTCGCCGACTACCTGGGCGACCATGCTGCCCAGCCCCCCATACACCGAGTGTTCCTCTACCGTAACCACAACATCCGCACTCTTTGCCGCTTCGATTACGGCCTCCCGGTCCAGGGGCTTCACGCAGTACATATCCAGCACGCTGGCGGCGACCCCCTCCCCTTCCAGCCGGTTTGCGGCTTCCAGGGCCGGGCGCACCATCTCCCCGCAGGCGATGAGGGCGGCTTTCACCTGCTGCCCCTTCCCCTTGAGCCAGACGGCCCTGTCCATCTCGAAGGGGCAGGCGGCCTCGCTGTAGATGTCCTCCACCGGGTTCCGGCCAACCCGGAGGTAAGCCGGCTTTTCATCGGCCAGCAGGGCTTCGACCAGGCGCTTGGTCTGGTGCCGGTCGCTGGGGAGGTACACCCGCATATTGGGCAGAGCGCTCATGGCGGCAATATCCTGGGCGCTATGGTGGCTCATGCCCAGGGCGCCGTAGCTGACCCCGCCGGATATGCCAATCAGCTTCACGTTGGTGTTCGAATAGGCGCAGTCCACCTTGGCCTGCTCGTAAGAGCGCGTGGACAGGAAGCACGCCGGGGACGCCACAAACGCCTTCTTCCCGCAGGCGGCAAGCCCCGCCGCAATGCCCACCAGATTCTGCTCGGCAATGCCCACTTCGACAAACTGCTCCGGGAACCTCTCCGCAAACGGGGCCAGGCTGGCGCTGCCCCGGCTGTCGCTGCACAGGACAAAGAGTTCCGGGTCGGTTTCCGCATGGGCCATCAGCGCCTCACAGATAGCCTGGCGGTTGGGTATTTTATTTGCCATTTCGCGCCGCCTCCTTCCCTTTGGCGAAGTCCGCCTTGATCTGCTCGTATTCTTCCCGGCTGGGCAGGTGGTGGTGCCAGCCGGCCTTGTTCTCCATAAGGGGCGAACCATAGCCCTTGGTGGTGTTGGAAAGGATAACGGTCGGCTTCCCGCCCGTTTCCTTGGCCTTGGCAAAAGCCCTGTCCAATTCCGCAATGCTGTCCCCGTTCACGTCCAGCACGTTCCAGCCAAAGGCGGCAAAACGCTCCGCCAGGGGCTCGTGGCCCATGACCTCCTCGGTGGTGCCCGAAATCTGCAGCCGGTTGCGGTCGACCACTGCGCAAAGGTTGTCCAGCCCATAGTGCCCGGCCGCCATAGCGCCTTCCCACACAGAACCTTCCGCCAGCTCGCCATCGCCCATGACCGTGTATACGCGATAGCGTTTCCCGCTCCTTTTCCCGGCGAGGGCCATCCCCACGCACACCGGCAGGCCGTGGCCCAGGGAGCCGGAGTTCATCTCGATGCCGGGCAGCTTGTTGTTGGGGTGGCCGATGTAGGGCGAACCGAATTGGGAGAACCTTTCGGTCACGTCGCGCAGGTCGAGAAAGCCTTTATGGCACAGCACCGCGTAGTACGCCTCCATGGAGTGCCCCTTTGAGAGCACGAAGCGGTCCCGCTCCGGGTCGTTGACCGTGGCGGGGGTGATGTTCAAGTGGTTCTCATAGAGCACCAGCAGGGCGTTCATCAGGCTCATGTCCCCGCCGATATGCCCGCCGCCCCCGGCCATGATGATGTCCAGGGTTTGCTGGCGCAGGTCCCAGCTGAGGGCTTCCAAATCGCGAATATCCATATCACTCCCCCCTCAGATACGCCTTGACTTGCTCCTCGACGGGGTCGTACAAATCGGGCTTGATGCCCATATATTTGCAGGCTTCGTACAGGACCGGCACCACGTCCTTATGGATGCCCACGCAGTGGTGGATGTAGGGCCCTTCGACGATTTTCGCTTCCAAGCGCTTGATATTTTCTACCTCCACCCACAGATAGGTGCCCATGCCCTTCGGACCGTCCACGCCCTTTGCGTTGCCCAGCAGCAAGCTGTACTCGCCATTGTCGCCGTCAAAACGGCACAGGGTCAGGCCGCCGTGCTTGGCTTCGGCGGTGATGGCTCCGGGGAAATCAAAGGCCAGCGGGTAGGTGATGCAGGGCCTGCACCCCGCCACGCTTAAGGGCCAGGGGCCGCAGTGCTGCAAAAGCTCGCCGTTCTCTATATCCGGGTGGCGGATGGTCCAGTCGGCGAAAAAGCCCCGGGTGCCGTCGTTGGCCGCGGCTTCGGCCAGCAGGGCCGTGACAGCGCCATGGATGTCCGTCTCACACACCACCGGGATGCCCTTGTCATTCAAGAGGGCGTTGGCGGCGCAGGGCATGATGCCCAGCTCCCCTTGAAGTGCGTTCCAGCACTGGATAGCGGCAGCGTTGCAGCGGTATTTTTTCACCAGACGTTCCATTGCCACAGCCAGGCCGGCTACGTTTTGCAGCTGCTCGTCGGTAACATGGATTTCCATGTGCTCCCGGCAGTAGGCTATGGTCTCTGCCACCTCGGCTTTTTCGTCTATGGCTTTTTTTACCTCGGCGGTCAGTTCCGGCAGGGGGATGGGCGCCAGCTGTATATTGAATTTTTCCAATAGTTCGCCCTCGTTGCACATGGTAGACCAGAAGTCGAAGGGCCGGGGACCGATCTGCAAAATCTTGATGCTGCGGAAGGTCTTTACCACGTTGCACACGGCCAGGAAATCCCGCAGGCCCCGCTCAAATACCGGGTCGTTCAGGCGGCAGTTGGTCATGTATGTAAAGGGGACGCGGAACCGCCGCAGGACTTTCCCTGTAGCGAATAGCCCGCACTGGGTGTCCCGCAGGCGGGTGCCGTCGGGTTCGGGACGTTCGTCCAGGGGGCCCCAGAGGAGGACGGGGACGCCCAGGTCTTTGGCCAGCCTGGCGCAGACGTACTCGGTGCCAAAGTTGCAGTGGGGCAAAAACAGCCCATCCACTTGCGCCGACTTGAATTTCTCTAAAACCTTCAGGCGGTCATCCTCGCTGTAGAGAAGGCCCTCTTCATTGATGTCCTCGATATCCACGAACTCTACGCCCAGCTCCCGCAGGCGGTCAGCGGTAAGCCCCCGGTACTTTACGGCATCCGGCGCGCTGAAGATGCTTCGGCGGGTGGGCGCAAAGCCCAGCTTGATGGTGTTGGTCATTTCCGATTCCTTCTTTCTGGAAGCTTGTATATTTTTCTATCATTTTATCATACGGGTAAAAGGCTTGCAAGCGCTTTGGGTAAAAATATGGCGAAGGACAGCGCTTTCACGCTGCCCTCCGCTTTTGCAGGACTATTGATTTTTTAGGTTTGCTTACTCAGCGTCTTCCAAAGCACGATAGAGGAAGGTCACCATTTCACCGCGGGAGCAATTCCCATTGGGGTTGAAGGTGGTGGCGCTGGTGCCATAGGTGATGCCTTCGTTTACGGCCCACTGGACAGCCGTCTTGTAATAGGCATCGGCAGGCACGTCCACAAAGCTGTTGGTGCCTGTGGCTTCCGCCTCGTCAAACATACGGTGCAGGAAGGTCACCATTTCGGCACGGGTGCACTTGCCCTCCGGATTGAAGGTGGTAGCACTGGTGCCCTTGGTGATGCCGTTCTCTACAGCCCACTGGATTGCATCGCGGTAAGCGTCATAATCCGAGCCGAGGATGTCCGTGAAGTTGTTGCTGCCGGACACGAGCGGCTTATTGTTGGCGCGGTACAGGAACAGTACCATTTCCTTACGGGTGCAGTTGTTCAGGGGGCTGAAGGTGGTGCCGCTGGTGCCCAGGGTGATGCCCTTCTCCACAGCCCACTTGACGTTTTCGGTGTAGAACTCGCCGGCGGGTACGTCGGTGAACAGATCGAACAGGTGGGCGATGGTGGCGCTTACGGTCACCTCAGCGCCCTCGGGCATGGTGAACTCATAGGTGCCGTCGTCCTTCTTGGCGGCCGCTACAACAGCGCCTGTGTCGCTCTTGGCGCTGACGCCTGTCACGACATAATATTCGGCGTCGGGCGTAACGGTAACGGTCACGGTCTGGCCAGCCTTAGCAGCGCCTACGTTGGTCTTGATAGTGCCGTTCTCAACGGTGCTCACTACTACGCGGCCAGCGGTTACGGTGTCGTCGCCACTATAATTGGGATGACGAATGGGTACTAAGGAATCGACCTCAAACAGGAAAACATTGCCCTCAGGAGCCACCTTAGCCAGTTCGTACAACTGCTTCAGCATACCCTCTGTCCAGGTTTCATTGTACTCAATTACAGGAGTGGAAGCACCCGGTCTGGTAGCCCAGCCCAGGATACGATCTGGATATGTGGGATAAATGGTATTTTTTACCGGCTGGCCAAGAGCTGTTTCATCGAT
>CANTDZ010000070.1 GCA_947652665.1 uncultured Clostridia bacterium | reverse complement strand
AAAATGCGCGCCCAGATCACCGGCCTGAACGCCGCGCAGAAGAACGTCAAGGACGGCATCTCCCTGGTGAAGACCGCTGAAGGCGCTATGCAGGAAATCCAGGATATGCTCAACCGTATGGATTACCTGGCTACGCAGTCGGCTAACGGCACCTATGACAACGAGGTTGACCGTGCGAACCTGCAGAAGGAAGTTGACCAGCTGAAGGCCGAAATCAACCGCATTGCTGATTCCGCTAACTTCAACGGCATCAAGCTGCTGGACGGCTCCATGGATAGTTCTAAAGACCTGACCACCAAGATGGACTTCACTGCTGGCAAGGATTTGCCCGGCGTGGGCCTGACTTTGGGCGTAGACACCGTGCTGCACAGCGCTGTGGTCGATGCTACCGAGGGCAGCAAGTTCAGCCTTGACCTGCATGACTATGAGTTCAACGATCAAAAGGGTGACACCATGAATATCACCATCGGTGACACCAAAATTGAGCTCACTCGCCGTACAGATAATGCCTCTGACGACACGCTGAAAGGCAATGACCTGGCTACTGCGATTTTGGCAGGTAGCGGAACGGATTACATTGTAAAGGTCAACGGCAACGTTTACAACAGCGGCGACTCCATGTATTTCAACAATCAGGAGTTTACCGTTTCCAATGGCGGCAACGGCCGGATTAACTTTGCCCAGGCAGCCGCTCCCACCGACGAGACCGAGGATGTCGATCCTTCCATGAAAGTCACAATCGGCGGCAAGGTGCAGGCTACTCCTGCCAAGTTCAAGTTCGATACAAACGGCTGGACGGTTGCGGCAAATGATGTACTTCATTTGGGTGATGAGGATATCACCGTTACTACAGCAACTGTAGAAGGCATTAAAGACGCAATCAACGCGAATTCTCAGTATTATAAGGCGGAATTTAGTGGTACTGAGATTACCATTACCGCAAAAACCGGTGGCGCTAAGGAAGCACCCGCTGTCAGCATCAGCAAGGCGGCAACTGCTGGTACTGTAGCTGTGACCCCTGGCGCAGATGGCACACCGGGTACCTTTAAAATCGCTGTTGGAGTAGGTGAGACTGTTACTGTCGGTGGCCGGGAATTTAAGCAGGGTGCTGGCGGTTTTGATGGCAATGGCGTAGACATTACCATTGATGACATCACATATACAGTGACTGGTGCCTTGACTGCTGGTGCTGGCGACCTAACACTCACGGAAAAGACCGTGGTTGATGGCAAAACAGTTGCGAATGAGGTTGCAAGCCTGAATGCACCTAGCTATACGAAGACTGATGGAACTACCACCACTAATGGTACCGCCACCGCAGGAGCTGCTCATGTTGCCAGCAAAAAAGAAGTAGCTAAATACGATTTGAGCACTGCCTGGACCGGTGGCAAGATTACGATTCTGGGTAAGGACGTTGAGTGGAATGGCATAGATGCGGCTAGCAGCTTGCAGGACGCTATCGATTCAGGCGTGTTGAGCTTTGAAGATTATGATGTTTCTGTTACTGATGGGGCTAAGCTGACGCTGACATCTAAAAAACCTGGATTGGCTGCTACTACCGGCATTACGACATTAACTAATGCTGATTTGCAGATCACTAATGGCAAGGATTTCAAGGTGTCTGTTGAGCAGAAGGGTGCTGATGCTGTGGTCGATCCCACGAAGGGCGACTACAACGTTTCTACCACTGTACTGAAGAAGGTCACTTCTGCCGATTCCCATCGCCTGGCCAGCACTTACTTTGACCTGACCGCCGACATGGCGACCGAAGGCTCCAAGCTGACTATCGCCGACCAGACCTTCACCTTCACCGCTGACGCGGCCAACAAGGATAAGGCAGGTTACATTGATATCAGCAGCGGCGATTTGAATACCATCGCCCAGAAGCTGACCGAAGCCGCCAAGCAGAACCACGTTTACACTGTGGGCCACGATGGCAGCCGCATTACCCTCACCGAGACTCTGGCCCATGACGCCGAGTACGTGGTCAGCGGCAAGGTGGTTTCCCCTGCTGATGGCTGGGATCTGCGCACTGCCGAGGGCATTGCGAAGTCTTTGAGCTTCACTGCTGGCACGACCAAGGCCGGTAAGGGCTTGGTTCTCCAGATTGGCGACACCTCTGACAGCTTCAATCAGCTGCAGGTAGAGGTGGGCGATATGCACACCGAAGCGCTGGGCATTGCTGATTTGGACATCAGCAACCTCGAAGGTGCACAGGGTGCTATCCAGACCATTAAGGATGCTATCAACCAGGTTTCCAGTGTCCGTGGTACCTTGGGCGCCACCCAGAACCGCTTGGAGCACACCGCCAACAACCTGTCCGTGATGGCCGAGAACATCCAGGATGCAGAGTCCACCATCCGCGACACCGACGTGGCCGAGGAAATGATGGCCTACACCAAGAACAACATCCTGATCCAGTCCGCCCAGGCGATGCTGGCTCAGGCCAACGCTGTGCCGCAGGGCGTGCTGCAGCTGTTGGGCTAAGGCTTTTCCGCACGACAAAACGCATAACCATGGGGCCGGGAGCATATGTTCCCGGCCCTTACATTATGTCGCCTAAAGGGAGATTTTGGGCCTTGAAAGTAGAAAAGATGTGTGCTATAATTTACTCTGTAAGACTAGTAGCAGTATACGCCAAAAAGATGAGATAAAAATTGTTCACTTACAACAAAAGATATATATAAATATGACAAGGAGGGTCTTTCGTGATCAGTTTAACGACAAACAGCCTGCGGATGATGGAGAAGTCGATGGACTTTTTGTGGGCGAAGCAGGCGGCAATTTTGGACAACATATCCAACGCGGAAACGCCGTATTATAAGCAGAAGAACGTAATTTTTGAAGAATCGTTCCAGCAGGCGTTAGAGGCGGCAGACCGGGAGCGCGAAGGCAGCGGCACCCAGCCGGCCATGCGCAAGGCTATCGACAGCGTGAGCTGGCGCGTGGAAGAGCCGGAAGAAGCGGTGCGTATGGATGACAACGGCGTCAATGTTACGGAGCAGAGCCTGGAGGCTGTGCGCAACGCGTACCAGCTGCAGTATGTTTACCAGAGCATCTCCAGCGAGATCAACGCCCTGCGCACGGCAATCAACGGTTAATAGGAGGCAGTACATAACATGGCATTTTTAGGGACAATGAACATAGTAGGCTCCGGCCTGACGGCGCAGCAGCTGCGTCTGGATGTAATTTCGGAAAACATCACGAACATCAACACCACCCGCACCGAAAACGGCGAGGGTCCTTACCGCCGCAAGACCATCACCTTTGAAGCCGAAAGCGGCCGGGACCAGTTCCGCATGATCATGGCGCGGCTTTCCGGCGCGTCCAACCGGGGCTATGAGAAGGCCGGCGGCGTGCGCGTGGTGGAGATTGGCGAGGACACGGACACGCCCTTCCCCGTCTCTTACGACCCCACCCACCCGGATGCGGACGAAGACGGCTATTTGCAGATGCCCAACATCACCCTGGTAAAGGAGATCACCGACGCCATGGCCGCCACCCAGGCCTATTCGGCCAACGTCACGGCGTTCAACACCTTGAAGACAGTGGTGTCAAGGGGCCTGGAAATTGGGCGATAATTTATATTTTTGTATAAAAATATAAATTAATAGCAATCAAAAAAAAAAAACGGGCAGATCAAGAAAATGCCCTTGACATTTTTCGTGATCGGTATAAAATAAAGAGAGGGTTGAAATAAGATGAATATAGTTTCGAAAATCTCTCCCCTATGGGAGACCATGCCGCTGACCAAGGTAGAAGAAAAGCAGGAAACCGTACCTGGCGCCGCTTTTGCCGACCTGTTTGGCGCCGCCGTGGAGGCCGTGCGCCAGACCGACGAGGAAAAGGCCCACGCCCAATACCTGCTGGCTACCGGGCAGCTGGATAACCCGGCCGAGCTGCAGATCGCTTCCAGCAAATACGAGATGTCCGTAAGCCTTATGGTGCAGCTGCGCAATAAGGGGTTGGAGGCTTTTAACGAGCTGATGCGCATCAGCCTATAAATCATCGCGCAAAAAATTCTTGGCATCACTGGGCCTTTGGGCCTGAGTGGAGGTAATGCTCGTGGGAGATAAAGCAAAAGACATCTGGTCAAAAATAAAAGGCTTCCTGGGGAAGCTGGGGAAAAAGCTCTGGATCATCATCGCCGTAGTGGTGCTGGTGGTGGCGGGGATTATTATCTTCGTATCCGTGCAGAGCGCGAAGAACCCTTGGGCCGTGCTGTTCACGGAGATGACCCCGGAGGATATGCAGTCGGTGACGACGTACCTGGCCAGCGCCGGGGTCACGGACTATAGGGTACAGGGCGACGACACCATCCTGGTGCGTTCGGAGCAGGAGCCGTCCCTAAAGGCCTCCCTCTTGATGGAGGGTTACCCGGAATCCGGCTTTGGCTATAAAACATATCTGGATAACGTGGGCTCGCTGTCCACGGAATCCGACCGGGCCCAAATGGCGCTCTATGACCTGCAGAACCGCCTGGGGGCCACCATCCGCTGCCTGGAAGGCGTGAAGGACGCCCGTGTGACCATCACCACCGGGGAAGACCGCCGGTACGTGCTGGGCCAGGACGACATCCTGAAAGCGTCGGCCGCTGTGACGGTTACCATGAAGGGCGACGACGAGATCAGCAAAAAGCTGGTGGGTGCCATCCGTTCGCTGGTCAGCCGCAGCGTGCAGGGGCTGGAGATGGAAGAGATCAGCATCGTGGACAGCCTGGGCAATACATACGACGGCGCGGATTTGGAAGACGAAAACGCCACCTCTACGGACGTGCAGTACGCCCTGGAGGAACAATATAATAGAAAAATACGCAAGAGCGTGCTGGATGTCCTGACGCCTATGTTCGGCGAGGAAAACGTTTCCGTGGGCGTGAACACCACCGTGGAAATGAGCCGGGCTGTGGAAGATGAAACCGAGTACACTCTGCCTGAGTATGCCCAAGACGGCAATACCAACGGCGAGGGCATCGTGGGGCGGAAAATCTGGTCGGGCCGCATTGTGCGGGATGACGAGGCCGCTGGCGGCGTTGTCGGCACTGGGGCGAACGCGGACCTGAATACTTACGTGGAAGAGGCCCCGGTGGATGGCAGCGAGCAGGAGCTGGAAGTGGAAGGCGACAAAACCTACTTGGTGGACACTCTGCACACCCAGCGCGAGCTTATGGCCGGTACCATCAGCGACGTGATGGTGTCTGTCACCATCAACAGCGACGTGCCGAATTTGGCCGACGCCGATGCCTTGCTGTCCCATGTGGGCCGCGCGGCGGGCATAACGGCCAACCAGCAGGCAGAAAAGATTTCCATCATCAGCCATCCCTTCTACGTCAAGCCTGTGGAGGACAACAACAAGACGGTGGATGGCCCTGTGACCATCCTGAGCGGCATACCCGACTGGGTGCTGTACGCCCTGGCGGCTGGCCTGCTGCTGTTCATGATCCTGTTCTTCATGCTGCTGATGATGCGCCGCAAGAAGAACCAGGCCGTGCTGGAGGAAGCGCCGGTTATGCAGATCATGCCGGAGGCCGTGGCGGATATCGTGGAGCCGGAGCCCGAGCCGGAAGGCGCGGATATTATGGAAGTCCACGTGGAGCGCAGCATGGAGCTGCGGCGCGGCGTGCGGGAGTTTGCGGAGCAGAATCCTGAGATCGCGGCGCAGATGGTCAAGAGTTGGTTGAAGGGAGATGACGACGGCCATGGCACTGAAAACTAAGACCAAAAAAGAAAAGCCCAAGCGCGAGAAAAAGCGCAAGCGCAAAAAGGGCGAACCGGAAATAGAGGAGCTGGCCGTCATAGAGGCGGCGCCCCCGGCTCCGGCCGTGCCGAAGCCTCAGATGGTGTCGCCCCACATGGACCCGGCGGAGCTCATTGCCATGGACCCGGGCCGTCCCCCCTCGCCGATTTTCGAGGCCATGGACGGCTCCCAAAAGGCGGCGGCGGTGATCGTGGCCCTGGGCGTTGACAAGGCGTCTTCGCTGTACCAGTTTATGGATGCCGAGGACGTGGAGCAGCTGACCCTGGAGGTGGCGAAGCTGGGCTTCCTGGATTCGGACACCACCGAGGACGTGCTGACCGAGTTCTACCAGATGTGCATGACCAACAAGGCCGTCACCGAAGGCGGCCTGGAGTACGCGCGCACAGTTTTGGAGAAGGCCTTTGGGGCGCAGTCGGCGTCCACATTGCTGGATAAGGTTACGAAGTCCTTGAAGAACCGCGAGTTCGCCTTTATGAACAAGGCGGGGGAGAAGGACCTCTATACTGCTTTGCAGCACGAGCGGCCCCAGACCATTGCGCTGGTGCTCTCGTACATCGAGCCGGACAAGGCAGCCGGCGTGGTGGCCCAGCTGGACCCCAACACCCAGCTGAAGGTCGTGCAACGCATTGCCCAAATGGACAGCGCTTCGCCTTCTGCCATTAAAATTATTGAAAACGAAATGTCCAACCGTTTTGCCAGCATCTTCAGTGCCAGCCATGTACAGGTGGGCGGCATCGATTTCGTGGCAGACGTTATGAACCATTTGGACCGCTCCAGCGAGAAGGGCATCTTCGACGGCCTTACCGAGCGCGATGCCGTGCTGGCCGAGGAGATCCGCAAGCGTATGTTCGTCTTCGACGACATTGTCACCATGGACGACCGTTCGGTGCAGCGCTTCCTGCGGGACTGCGACCCCCGCGACCTGGTGCTGTCCCTCAAAGCGGCCAACAACGAAGTGGCCAACAAGCTGTTTACCAACATGTCTTCCCGTATGGCCGAGTCTATCCGGGACGACTTGGAGATCACGACCAACGTGCGCATGAAGGATGTCGACGAGGCCCAGCAGCGCATCGTCAACATTATCCGCACGCTGGAGGAACGCAACGAGATCATTATCCTGAAGGGCGGAAAGGACGATATCATTGCCTAATATCCTTAAGCGTTTTACGAACATGACCGCCAGCAAATATGTGTTCCCGGACGCCAAGGAACTGCCGGTTTTCAGCGACGAGATGCCCGCGCCTCCCCCCTTGGAAGAAGAGGAGGGGGCCGAAGGGGAGCCGCTGGAGGCTGCCGCGCCCCAGGAGGAGTTCCGGGAGCCGGAGCCCCAGCAGTCGCCCATCGACTTTGCCCAGGTGCAGGCCGATGCCATTATCGCCGACGCCCGGCAGCAGGCCGAGCAGATTTTGCTGGAAGCTCGGGAGGCGTCCGCCCAAGAGCTGGAGGATATGCGCCAGCAGGCCGCCGCCGAGGGGTTCCAGCAGGGCCTGCAGGAGGGCCTTATGGCCGGGCGGCTGGAAGCGCAGCAGCAGCTGGAAAAGGACGCGGCCCGGCAGGGGGAGCAGGTAAAGGCTTTCCTGGAAGGGGCCCAGGCCGAAAAAGAGCTGATGCTGGAGAAAAGCAAGGAAGATTTGAAGGAACTGGCCCTGGCTATTGCCGAGAAGGTCATACGGGTGAGCCTGCGCAGCTCAAGCGACATCCTCATCCGCATGATTGAGGCCGCTACGGCGAAGAAGCGCCGCTGCGAATGGGTACAGATTTATATTGCCGACTGCGATGCGCGGACCAACGCCCAGACCGTGCCGGAGCTGGTGGAGGCGATGCGCCACCTTTCCGACCGTGTGCGGGTGATCCCCATGGCAGACGACGAGTCCGGCACGTGCATTATTGAGATGCCGGACGAGATCATTGACGCCAGCGTGTCGACACAGCTCGACAACCTTCGCGGGGTGCTGGACAACGGGGAAAGGGACAGCGGGAGATAGCCTATGTTTCAGGATACCATCCGGCGGGTGCAGCAGGCCGAGACCATCGGGCACACCGGGAAGATCGAGAATATCGTGGGCATGTCCATCGAGGCCTCCGGCAGCCGGGCGGCTGTGGGGGACATCTGCCGCATTTACAACGGGGAGTCCGGCGGGCAGATACCGGCGGAGGTCGTGGGGTTTAAGAGCGACCGCATCCTCTTGATGCCATACAGCGAAATGACGGGCATTTCGGCCGGGAATTTCGTGCGCAATACGGGGCACCAGCTCCGTATGCGGGTGGGGCCCTTCCTCAAAGGACGCATTATCAACGCCTTGGGGCAGCCTATTGACGACAAGGGGCCCTTTGAGGGCGGCGATTCTTATAGCATTGGCAGCTCGTACATAAACCCTCTTTCCCGCCCGCCCATCCGGGAGCGGATGGAGTTTGGCGTGAAGGCTATTGACGGGCTGCTAACCATTGGCAAGGGCCAGCGTATGGGTATTTTTGCTGGTTCCGGCGTGGGAAAAAGTACGCTTCTCGGCATGATCGCCAAAAACGTGAAGGCGGATATCAACGTCATTGCGCTGGTGGGCGAACGCGGCCGCGAAGTTTTGGAATTTGTAGAGAAGGATCTGGGCGAGGAAGGCATGGCGCGCTCCATTTTGGTGGTGGCCACGTCCGACCAGCCTGCTATGCTGCGCATGAAGTGCCCCTCGGTGGCCACGGGCATTGCGGAATATTTCCGCGACCAGGGGCTGGATGTGCTGCTGATGATGGATTCGCTGACGCGTTTCGCCATGGCCCAGCGGGAAATCGGCCTGGCTGTGGGCGAACCGCCGGTGGCCAGAGGCTACACGCCGTCCATTTACGCGGAGCTGCCGAAGCTTTTGGAGCGCAGCGGCAACTTTAAGAGGGGTTCCATCACCGCCATATACACGGTGCTGGTGGAGGGCGATGACACCAACGAGCCCATCGCCGACACGGTGCGCGGCATTTTGGACGGGCATATTGTGCTGTCCAGACAGCTGGCGGCCCAGAACCATTATCCCGCTATCGACATCGGGGCCAGCATCTCCCGTTTGATGGTGGAGCTGGTGGACGACGAGCACAAGCGTTTGGCGTCCCGTTTGCGGGACATTTTGAGCATATATAATCAGAACGCGGATTTGGTTTCCATTGGCGCGTACAAATCGGGCACCAACCAGAAGCTGGATTTCGCGCTGACGAAGATTGACGAGATCAATGGCTTTTTGATGCAGGGCACCACGGAAGCTTTCAGCTACGAGCAATGCATCGCCGAGCTTCAGAAAATATTGAAGTAAAAGGGGGGATGGGCCATGAAGAAGTTTAAATTCCAGCTGGACACGGTTCTGCGCTACAAAGGGCAGGTACTGGACACCCGGCTGGCGGAGCATGGGCAGATATTAGCCCAGGTGGCAAGGCAGGAGGAAGTATTGGAAGAGGCCCAGGACAACCTGTGGAGTTACCTGGAGGAGTATCGGGAAAAGCAGGCCCAGGGCATGACGGTCGTGGACGCCATGAAGTACCAGATGGGCATAGAAGTATTAGAGAGGGCCGTACAGAGGGAAGAGGAAAAGCTCCAGCGGCTGCGGCAGCTGGAGGAGGAAAAACGTGCCCGTGTTGTGGAGGCCAAGCAAGAGACCTCCACTTTGGAGCGCCTGAAAGAATTGAAGCTGGGCGAATACAACAGCGCCATTGCAAAGGAAGAGGAAAAAAACATTGACGACCTGGTGGCTTCCCGCCGGGCGGCGCAGGGATAAAAAGTTCTGAAAAACCTCTTGAAATTTTGTAGACATCCGGTCTCATATGGTGTATAATAAAGTGTGCTTTAGCTGACATCTTAATAAATTTGCGTATAAGGCCGGGCACATCCGGCGTACTATAGACAGCATATATATTGGAAAGGAGGTGTACGTGATGCAAGTGAATTCTTTATTTCAGGGGATGCTGGGCATCGGCACAGCCGGGAACGCACAGGGTACCGCACAGGGTATGTCGCCCGAGGAGGTGGCCCAGCAGTTCGAGGATATGCTGGTAGAGCAGTCCCAGCAGAACCGCCAGGAGAAGTCGGCTTCTAAGAAGGAGCCCGCCAAGGCCGAGCAGAAGCCCCAGCAGGGCCAGGAGGCCCCGAAGCAGGAAGAAACGGCTTCTGAGGAAGGCTTGGAGGTGGCAGCCAGCTTGGTGACGGCACAGCCGGTGGTGTTCTTCGACGTGGTCAACGCGGAGAGCGGCGAACAGGTTGTGCAGGTAGTAGACCCCATGGCAGGCATGGCCGAGCAGGCCCCCGTGGTGCAGGAGGAAGTCTTAGCGCCCGTGGAGGAGCAGGCCCAGCAGCCTGTGGAAATCCAGGAAGCAGACGCGGCCCCCGCAGCGGAAGCTGGTTTCCAGGAGGAAATGCAGCAGGTCCCGACGGTGGAGGAACAGCCCGAAGCCCCCGAGGTCCAGGTGGAAACAGCGGAACCCCAGGAGAAGGCCGTGGAGCGCGTGAGCGTGGAGAAGGCTGAGGAAACGGCGGAAGAGCCGGCCGTGGACGATGTCCGGGTGGAAGACGTGGAGATCGAAAGCGAGCCTGTGTACCACCGGGAAGAGGCGGTGCCGGTGAAGGTCGGCGAGAACTATGAGCCGGTTGCTCCCGAGGAGGCGGATGCTCCCAAGCAGGTCATGGACCGTTTGGTGCAGATGCTGGAGCAGGGGGATACGCGGGTGCAGATCGCGCTGAGCCCGGAGAACTTGGGGAACATGACCATTGAGATCACCCGGATGCAGGACGGCGCTTTGCACGTAGTGCTGGGCGCGGTGAGCCAGAAGGCCACAACCCTTTTGCAGCAGAACAGTGCAAACCTGCACACCCTGCTGGCAGCCCATAACGAGGGCGAGGTGCGCATCGAGGTGCAGCAGCAGGAGCCCCAGCAACAGCTCAACCAGTTCCTGAACCCGGACGAGCAGGGCAAGCAGCAGCCTCAGCAGCAGCACAAGCCCCAGCAGCAGGCCGAGACCGAAGACTTCGTACAGCAGCTGAAATTAGGGCTGGTGGAGAAGGACGAAGAGTAAAAGAAAGGTGGAATGTGTATGGCAAGCGATTACATGGGCGACCTCTCCAGCGTGTTAGGTACTACGACCAGCAATAAGGTCGCAACCCAGAGCACCAACAAAAAGGCCGGGTCCGACCTGGACATGACCGACTTCCTTACCTTGATGGTGGCCGGCTTTAAGAACCAGGATATGGAGAACCCTGCCTCGACAACCGACATGATGAACCAGCTGGTGCAGATGTCCGTTGTCACCGCCATCAACAACATCAACTCGCTGATCAGCGATTCGACCGTGATGACCTACGCCGCCTCTTTGGTGGGCAAAACCGTTACCGTGGGCAAGATTGTGCCTGGGGTGAAGGGCGTACAGGAAATCCAGGGCGAAGTGACCGGCACGGGTACGCTTAATGGCAAGCAGGTTATTTTCTTGGGCGAGGACAGCTACTACCTCACCGACATTATGGCCATTGGCAAGCTGCCCGAGAAGAAGGAAGATATTGATCCGGACGGCACCACCACAGAGGGTACGGGCGGGAGTACGGATAACAGCGGCAGCACCGAGGGCGCAGGTTCCGCAGGCGGCACCGAGGGCAGCGGCAGCAGCACCGGCAGCGGCTCGACCGGGGAGGACGACGGCCTTAACCCGGACGGCACGCCGAATATCCCCAGCTCCATTTAACACAGCCCGATAAGAGGAAGGATGGCCCACGTATGATCCAGAAGATCTCGCAAGGGGCAGGGGTTCAAGCCCCGAAGACAAAGGTCAAGGCCAAGAACCAGGCCGATTTCGGCGCGATGCTTTCCGGAGAGCTGCAAAAGCAGGTGAATTTCTCGAAGCACGCCATTTCCCGGGCCGAGGAGCGGGGGATCGAGCTGACGCCCACGCTGATGGAAAAGTTGGCGGGATCGGTGGAAAAAGCGCAGGAAAAAGGCGCGAAGAACATACTGGCCTTCGACGCGACACAAGCCTTCATCATCAATGTCCCGTACGGGCGGGTGATTACCACCATGAGCGGGGACGAGATGAAGGAGAACATCTTTACAAACATTGACGGCGCTGTGCTCCTATAAAAATAGATAGCCGGCCCCAAAGCGCTTTTGCGCGGGATGCTATGGCGGGGGCCCGATTGGCCCCTTGCCGGCAGCGCCTTAGTTTAGAAAAGGAGTAATAACCCTATGACTGGTGCAATGTATTCTGCCGTTGCGGGCCTGCGCGCTCACATGAACGCGCTGAACGTAATCGGCAACAACATATCCAACGTCAACACCAATGCCTATAAGGCCCAGCGGTATACGTTCTTGGAGTCCATGTATTCCAACTTCCGCAACGGTTCGGACGGCACATTGATAACTGGCGGTAACAACCCGTCCCAGGTTGGTTATGGTGCATCCATTGGTACTATTGACCTGGATATGAGTACGAAAAACTTTTCGCCTACAGGCCACAATGGCGACTGTATGATTAACGGTAACGGTTTCTTTATTGTAGGTGATAAGGGCCAGACGTTCAACAACATGAGCGACATTAAAAATATGCTGCTCACACGCCATGGCGATTTGCAGTTTGATAACCAAGGTTACTTAGTTGATGGTAACAACCAGGTAGTATATGGC
>CANTDZ010000069.1 GCA_947652665.1 uncultured Clostridia bacterium | reverse complement strand
ATTTATTGGAAGTTCCGGTTGAGAACATAAATGGGAAATTTGTCGCTTTTAAGATGTCTATAGTATTTCTAAAAATTATTCTTATTTTGCTTGCCTGCGGGTACACTGATACTTGAGGTGAGATTGTTAATGGGAAAGTTAAGCACTTCGGATCGAATGGTTAATTTATTTCTAGCAATAGGTGTATATAGGCGAAAGAAAGGGCTTACGCAAGACCAGTTGGCTGAAAAAGTCGGAATTAGCCGCCAGCATCTTGCTGCCATTGAGTCTCCAAAAATGGACAGGGGCCTATCAATGGAGTTGCTTTTTGACATTTGTGCTGCCTTGGAAATAGAACCGTATGTTCTTTTTAAATTTGGCTCAGAGGAATAATAATGCGAAATGACGAATTGATTATCAAACCCAGACATTCAAAGGGCGAGGATGGCTATAAAGTGTTTTCGATACGGATAAAAGAAGAACTCGTTGAGCGAATAGAAGATATTTCCCAAAAGACTGGGCGTAGCCGAAACGAGTTGATTGGAACCTTTATTGAGTTTGCCTTGGATAGATGCAAAATTGAAGAAGGTGAATAGCTATTGCTTGTACTGCGGCCATGCCTGCTCTGCATAAATCACCCCGCCAGAGGACGGGCTACCATTGTAATAGAGCGCCAGATGCATATGGGGCCCCGAGCTGTTGCCCGTACTGCCCACATACCCGATAAGCTGACCCTGTTGTACCACTGTCCCTGACGCAACGGCGATAGAGGACATATGGGCGTAGCGTGTCTGCCAGCCGTTGCCGTGGTCTATAAAGATGCAGTTGCCGTAGGACGCTATGCCGTCATACCCCATACCACTATGCCATGAAGGTTGCGCATAGGTGACTGTGCCAGCCGCACAAGCGTACACGGGCTCTCCAACACCAGCTTGTATGTCGATGCCCTCATGGCCTGCATAGGTAATCCAGCTATGCCCCGCGCACGGGTACGCAAAAGCGCCATTTGCAATAGCGCTTACATCGCCAACATTGCCAGAGCCGACTTGATAGTAGCGCAGAACGTGGTCAACATAGTTGGCGTCGCCGTAGCCGCCAGGGTAGCCGTGGCTCATCTGGTGCTGCTGGAAACTCAGGGCGTTTTCCTTGCTATAACCCCCGCCATGAGACCGCGCCCAACTGAAATAGCCATCGCCGTAGTTGTAAGCTTGCAAGGCTAGGCTGATGGCAGGAATGTCCGTGGGGCCAGTGGCTCCCGCTGCGGAGAGTTTGTGTGCAAGAACGCCCACGCCGTGGTTGATGGATTCCTCTACCGGCACCGGCGTACCAGCAGGATATCCAAGAGATTCCGCACACTGCATTACATCTCCATGCGTGGCTTCTACGTTACCGCCTGATTCCTGCATCATCACAGCGGCAACCAGCGCGGCGTATTCGGGTATGCCGTGGGCCTGGCAGGCGGCGTTGATTTGTGGCATAAGTGCCAGCACGTCAGCAGAAAGATTGACATTACTGGCAAAGCCGCCGCCCCGAAGGGCCCCAGCGACAGCCAATAAAATCAAGATGGGCATAAGAAAAAAAGCCGCCAGGGCACCCAGCGTGTTTTTGCTGGACTGCGCCCTGACGGTTATATTTTCTACGGTTTCTTTTATTTTATTGACGGCTTTTTCTGTTGTTTGATAGGCGATAACGACAGGCCCAGCGGCTGATGCAGCAGCCGAACTGCCGGTTTCTGTTGCTTGTCCAGCAGCTTGCGCCATTTGAAGCCCTGTGCCTGTTTCTTCTACCAGCGCTAAACCTGGCCCTTGGCTTTGCAGACTGTATGTAACAGGCTCGATATCCCGAGTCTTTATGCCGATTTCCGCGCTCTGCTGCACAGGGGGAGAATCTGGCTTGCGGAAACGTGTAGGCTTGTTCGCAGTACGACCCTGGCCTGACTGTTCCTGTTTCGGTGGTTCTGCCTTTTGTGACGGTTCGCCATGTGAAACAGAAGCAGGGGGCGTATGCTCAGAGGCAGTTGTTTTTTTCTGTGTGAAATCATTGATAAAATCACCCTTTGCTTTTATCGGGTGACTTTTCTGAAACGATATCTGCTCTGTGTTAGGAATAATGGCAGCTTTAATGATTTCTTCACTTTTCTTCACCAAAGTCTTTGCCGTTTTACGAGTTTTTTCATCCACCACATTTATGGCGTACTGTTCGGGAGTGCCCTCAACTGTGTTTGATTCTGTTCGGATATCCAGTAGTTGTAAACCGTTACTCATACACCGCCTCCGATCTCGCCGCCCCAAAGGTCGAGCTGACCGTCTAAGTTTTTATCTTCCATCCACCAGCGGAACACCTCATCGGCAGTTTTCCACGGCATATCCAAGTCCCTTTTCTCTCGGCGGTCCAGCATCCCGGCAAAGGCTTTGCGGTAGAGGTTTTCAAACTTCGGCCATTGTCGAAACTCGGCATAGCGGGCTTTGCTGGCCATGGGGCACCCCACGCACCCTACACGACCGAATCCCATGGAGTAGCAAGGGTTCATTTCGGCTTTTGCCTCCCTCAAGAAATTCCACACATCTCGGTCGGCCCAGTCCACAATAGGGTGTATCTTGATCTTTGCTTTCCTCTGGCACGGTGCTATCATGCGCTCATCGCCATTATCCATGTCAAAAATGATTTTTCCTGATTTCCTTTTCCCCGGAAGTTCTGCAGCGCCAGAGTCTGCGCGGGATATGCTTTCAAACCGCCGCACCCCTAACACGGTACATCGGTGCGCCCCGCCGCCCTCCTTTAGGTGGTAGCAGCAGTAACGTATGCGGCGAGTGGGCGGGATGCCAACATCGGGAATTAAACTCCACATACTGGTGGGTTTCCCTTTGTACTGGGGGTGCAGAATTTTGCACTTTACCCCCTCCAATTCCAACTGGTGGAAAGTCCTTTTCACATGGTACACCGTCTCCGGGGCGTCGGCTGTAGTCAGATTGTGTATAACTTCAAAGGGCACCCCGGCCCGTCTGCATAGTTCTAGGCATACCTCGCTGTCTTTGCCGCCTGAGTAGGTAAGCAGCAACGGTTTTTGGTAATATTTTTCGCTCAATTCTGCCGCCATTTGCAGGCGGGCTATAGCTTTCTGTTCTAAGTCCAAAATTCAATCTCATTCCTTTCCACATATTTCTTCCAGGTCTCCTGGCGGTAGCAGCCACTATAGATATACCGCTGGGTAAACTCCAACTGCATCTTGTTGGGCCGTATGCCCAGCGCTTCATTACGCTCTGCTTGGGCATACAGACTGATACCCCGCAGCTTCTTTAGCGCCTCTACTCGGCGCACAGCGCTGTCCAAGTCTGCCGTGACAAGCAGGTAAACGAACACCCGGTATGGCTTCACACCGCGTTCTGCCAGCAGTTCGCAGGAGCGTAAAATTGGATCTATTTGCCCGTCGCTGTCGCAGGAAAAGCGCAGATAATGTATCCAACTAAGCCGAGAAAGAATGCCCGCTACCTCTGGTGTCACCAGCCGTGCGTCCATGCCTTGATTCAAGTCAATTCTGTAGCCGTTGCCTGTCATGTTTGCCAACTGTTCCACCCCATAATCGCAGGCCAAAATGTTGTTGTCCATGAGAACCAGCTTGTCCGTGTCCTTGCGTACCAACTCACGCCATGTGCGGTAGGGACGGATGCCGCCCTCCTTATGGGGTACTATGCACCAGCGGCAGTGATTCGGGCATCCACGGGTTATGTAGCCGAGAGCATAATCACAAGACGGGTAAAGGGAGTAGTCCGGGAACATAGCATCCACTTCGGGTGGCAGCTCCCCGAACAGCCCATACCCCGTGCCTCCCTTTATGGTATCTGGCGGTAGATAAGGGTTTTCTGGTGTGAAATCAAAGACCTTACTGCTATACACCCGGTCAAAAGATTCCAAAGGTGTCCACCATTCTACGCGGTGCCCTTGGGCCTTGTGCCAAGCTGAAATCTTCATCAAGGCGTAATTAGGGTATTGCTTTTTGCCCTTGAAATGCTCCATCTCGGCATCGTGCAGGCCAATTTTATAGGCACTCATGGGGCTACCTCCTTCTGGTATCGCCATTTCTTCTCCGCCGGGTACAAATCCACATCGGGCCTGCGTTTACCTGTCCAGCGCAAGCCACCTGCCAGCCCGATACACTTCCACCCAGCCGCCCGTAAGCTGACCCCGCTTTCACTTTCTAAAATGTAGGTAATCAGCCGCTTATACCCCATAGCCTGAGCCGCTCGCCACGCCGCCGCATAGAGCATGGAGCAGGCATTGCGCGACCCATCCGTACACAGGCGGTTGACCTCCAACGTCCACCCATCGTCCAGATAGCGTGATACGGGACGACCGACGATCACCACTCCAACCACTTTTTCACCGTTAGACAGCCCGATAGAAAACTTGTGGCCTGCAACCGGGCCGTGGTGACGGTGGTGCAGGCCGACAAAGGCATTGGCTTCTCTCAACGAGACAGGTACAATTTCCAGTTTTATTTGGCATCATCTCCCATTATATTTTTTATAAAGATGGCCCCAGTTCCCTTTCCCGAAGCTGGAACCGTATCTTGCCATAGTCATACCCGGCTAAATCTAATGTACGGCACATCATTTTCAACAGGTACTCCGTGCCAAAATGCCCCTCAAAGTAAAGGGAATCCCCAATCTGCATGGGCTTGTCCATTTGGGACGGGTCACTGCACAAAAGGCGTCGCGTTCGGCCCCCGATAATGCTCGTATCCCGCAGCTTCAGCAGGCTTTCGTGGCAACCGGGGTCTGCATCGCAATCTTGTAGGATCATCTGGACGGCTTGGCTCCACTTCTTTACTGATATGTTTCTTCCGTCTGGGAAAACCATCCGCTCCGGTTTTTTGCCGATGAAGAAGTGTTTGTCCCCGTTCAAACTGTACATGGGTTTATCCTGTTTCAAAAATTCAGCTCCCTTCTAAATAAAGTTTCCCATACCTCCACCCCAAAGGCTGGGGGCATGGGAAAGGGCTGCGGTTTCCCACAGCCCACATTTCTACTCTCTATCTACCACCTCCCGGATGCCCTGCATGATATAAGCCACACAAGGCACGGCTACTGAATTCCCCAACATGGAATACCGTTTGCTGTCGCTGATGATTTTTCCATCAGCACCCTTTTCTGTCCAAAAATCCGGGAATCCCATCAATCGCTCCGCCTCCAGCGGCGTCAGGCGGCGCACACAAATGCCAATACGGACCGGGTTTTGATAGTTCAGCGAATAACCGCCTGTCGTTGCTTTCGCTTGCAGAGTGCCGCTGATGCCGCCTGTTTCCCGCAAGTTACGGCAATCCACAGCACTGGCGATGCAAAAATCCGTTTCGCTTCCCATCCCAGCAGGGCGGGAAAGCCCAGCACCCGAAGCGCACAAGGTTCCGCAAATTTGCGGATGCACCAAAACAGGCTGTTCATGGGCGGCAGTCAGGGTGGGGGATTGATTATCCAATATTGCTGCATTGGCCTGGCCCGTACCCATGCACACCGCACCGGTTACCACATGGGGGTTACCGCTTCCGCAAAGGGTAGGCTGGACAGGCTTCAAGGTTGAACGGTTGGTTTTGCTGGTGATTTGGCACATATCGAATCCAGCAGCTACCACTGCATGGCGGTCTACGGCGGTTAAAGTATAGGCAATTTCTTTTTGGAATCCTGCGCCATTGCCACCTGTCCCATCTTGACGGCTAATAACATTCCCAGCGATGCAGTACGCTGGAGCGTCTGCTAATTGCTTATCTTCGCCTGCCGCATCAGCGCTATTTTCAGCAAAGGCGGCAAGTCCTTGCCGCGGCGTGCCGCCCTTCTCAAAATACCCGCGCAAGCTTTTGGGGACAAAGAGTATTTCTCCGGCACACGTTCCTCTAAAATCTGCGACAAGGAACAAACGCCTGCGCCGCTGTGCCGTTCCGAAATGTTGGGCATCGTACACGCACCAAGCGATATCAGTGCTTCGGCTTCGTACCATCCCGGCGCTGGCCCATCGTCCAGAGCCAGGCATTGGAATTTTGCTCTTTGTGAACGCTTCCAGCACAGCTTTATAGTCACGCCGTCCATTGGATGACAGTGCGCCGGGGACGTTTTCCCAAATTGCAAACCTCGGATATCTACCATGTGTCACCTCCCTCATTTCATCAATAATCCGAATAGCCTCCATGAAAAGACCACTGCGTTCGTCAGCCAATCCCCGGCGCTGGCCTGCCAAGGAAAGCCCCTGGCAGGGGGAGCCGAAGGTGATGATATCCACCGGGGGGATTTTCCTTCCGTCCAGCTTCGTGATATCTCCCAGATGCTCCATGTCTGGGAAATGCCGCCGGGTGACAGATACACACTCTGGTAGGATTTCACTGGCCCAAAGCGCACGAATACCATAAAAAGAAGCGGCGTAGGGGAAGCCCCCTATGCCGTCAAAAAGCGAACCTAATGTAAAGATTTTACTGATTTGATTCCCTCCTTTCATGCAGGCAAGAGAGTGGAGGTTATAGCTCAACCGCCTCCGCTGTCTGGCGCTCCTTTTTCTGAACATCCGCACGGAAATGCCTGCCCTTAATTTTTCTCCGTACAGACTGCCGCTGGGCTGCTGCGCCCTCCTTCAAATCCGGGATTTTTTCTCTTAACTGCCCAGTCGTGCGGCCCATCTGACCAAAGGCATTTGCCAACCATAGAAGCCCTTCACTGACTGAGTCCAGCAAATTGGTGGATTTTTCATCCGCTTCCGCACGGAGGGCGCTGCCCCCCAAAGCATTTCCCACATTGCGAAAATGAATTTTTGCCATGTCCCATTCAGCAGACGCAGTTTTCGATTTTTCTGCTCCCTCCCGCAGACGCTGCCCTGTGCCTTCAAAGGTCTTTTGCAAACCAGAGAGCATATGAGGGATATGTGCGGCCCGGAGGGTAGAAACCAGTGCCTTTCGTCCCCCTTCCCGGCAGGCAGATACCGCTTTTTTTGCTATATCCGCCATGCGGCTTTTTGTGCTTTCCAATTCTGTCCCCACCTGCGCCACATCTTTTTCGGCGGTTGCACAAACCGCCATGTTTTCAGATTGCTGCCGCAAAGCGGCTACCTCCTGCTGTAAACGGCCGATAGCCGCCGTCAGCTCGTCAAGGTGCGCTACCACCTGTTGAAACTGCATTTTTTCCGCATAAGCCCGGCTTTGCTCCATCGTGTCGAACAGCCTAATTACATTGGGATGGTTCCTTAAAGGTTCACTTCCCATTTATACACCTCACAATCTTTTATGTTTGATATCATTCTTTGACTGCTATCACTGCCAATCTTCCGTTCATCTGTGAATACTCGCACGTCACCAGCGTCAGTAGCTTGTCATTCTGCGAAACCTCGATACCAGCTTGAGCGGATAATCCTTTCCGCATTTCATCATCAAAATTGATACACTGGAAGATGCTCCACTCACCGTCCTTATAGCTGCCTTTCGCCTTGAGAACGGCTTCAACACGGTAATACTCCACTCCCGCTGGCGTTTCAAAAACCACCTCCCGGTGGGCATCCAGAAACTCCGCGTCCTCATAGCTGTGCAGGCAGGAAAACATACTGCCATCGTTCATGTGGTGCCCGTAAATCATCAGATTGTCACTGTCTAGGGCGCACCGGGCGTCCAAAAAGGGCAGGCCGTAAATGTTATAGTCTTTCTCAAAATCATGCTTCAAGTAAAACTCTGGCTCGCCCTTGCTCTGCATGACCGGGAAATCCACATCGGTGCCGGGAATGGACACCCAGCCAATGCAGTCCGGGTTTTCCGTTTGAAGCTCGGCAAAGTCATGTAAGTGCTCAGACAGCTTCGGCATTTCTGGCAGGCTTGGCAAAGCTATATCGGTAATAGCTGGCAGCTCTGCCCGCCTGCGAAGGTCTGTGATTTTCATCTCCTGTTCCTGCTGTTGCTCATGGAAGTCCAGCAAATACGAGCCTGCACACGCCGAGCCTATAAGCAACAACACTGTAAAAACTACCGCAAGGGCTTTCCTCACTTCAAGCCCCCACCGCGCTTACGCTTATGTCGGAAGATGAGAATGCCTGCAACCGTGCCGCCAATCACAACGAAGCCGCCCAGCACATAGGGCAGTAGGGGGAGCAGCTCGGCGAAGTCAATTTGCATCACGCTTTCCTCCTGGATTCCGGGCAAGAATGTCACCGCCTTGACCTCCTGCAAAGCCTCATCGTCTGTGACAGAAAAAGAAATTTTGTCATCCTGCCCATTTGCATTTATCCGCAAAGTATATTCGCCTTTGGGCACGCGGATCAGCCGATGGGCGGTTTCTTCACTTACCCAGCTTGCCAGTTCGTCGCCGTCCTCGCTGCACAAAACCACGTCAGCACCGACTACAGGCGTGTTTGTGGCGTTGCTGTGCAGGGTCAGGTCAACGGAAACGTAGGGGCAGGTGACAGTGAAATCGCTATCTTCGCCTGCCACAATTTTGGTGGGTATTTTTTCTGTAGAGTAGCCGTCTGGCACCGAAAGCGCCACGGCAACCAACTCGCCCACCGGGGCCCTTTGCATAATTGCCTGCCCGTTTTCGTCTGTCTTGGCAATCTGCAAAGCGGAGCTTCTTTTGTAGGGGTCGGCGTTCAATTTCTCGGCTTCCCTCTGACTTTGGATATCAGAGATGGACTGGCTGATATCAGAGGAATCAGCGGCGGGCTTTGCCTGCGCTGACACATCGTCTATCGGCTCAAAGATGCCCACGGTGACACCGGGGACGGGCTTGCTGTCTGTGTCCAACACGGTAAAGGTCAAGTCCCGTTTGGTGGCAACAGGCGTAGGCTCGGGTGAACTTTCAACGGCATCCTCCACCTGGCTTTCTGGCGGCGGTGTGCTGATGGGAGCCACGGAAGGTGCCGGTTCGGCAGTTGCCGCAGGAGCCGGGGTGGGGGACGGGCTGACCGTTGTGGTGACAGGAGCTGCACTGGCAACAGGTGTAGGTGCAAGTGTGGGAGCAGGTGTAGGTGTGGCCTTTGGTTCCTCCGTCAAATACTGTGTGTAGCTGCCAACAGGCGTTTTCAGTTCATAAGTAATGTGTACTGCACCGCAAATCAAACCTTCATTTTTTAAGTGATTGATTTCCTCCTGCGCGGCCCCAACGGTCACATAGTTAAAAACCTTTTCTTCGCCTGATTCATCGAAAGCCTCATAGGTCACCGTGATGCCGCCGATCTGCTTTTCCCGCGCGGTGGTCAGCTCTATGTCGGGTGAGAAGGGGCCTGCAATCAAAACTTCGTTTTCCCCAGCCGTGATTTTTTGCCCTTTGCTGGTGCGGATTTCTTTGTCCCCTCCAGAAAGGGTCAGCCCGGAGACAGTAAATTTGATGCTCCCGGATGCGTCCTGATAGCCCTTCGCCGTAGAAGTTTGGCGCAGTTCGTAATCACCTGGGGCCAAGGCATCCACTGTGATTTGCCCCTGCTCGTCACTCACCAAGCCAGACTTCACTGCCTGTCCGCCACTGTACAAAGCGTACTTCGCGCCCGATATGGGCTTTAGGGTACGGCTGTTTTTCACAGTCAAAACTACGCTGCCCGTGGCTGGGGTGACATCTACTGTATCATAAATTGCAGCATTGTCGGGGATCTCCTGTCCCACAGTTTCTCGGTAAAAAACCTGGTCAGGCGTGGCGGTGTTCGTGATGGTCACCGCGCCTGCCGGGAACACGCAGGCAAAAAATAAGGCTCCTGCCAAAAGGGCAGAAGCCAGTTTCCTTTTCTTCATTTTTACTTATTCCTCCGTTTTCTGATGAGATAAACAATCAGACTGCCAGCACCCACCAACATGGCAACCATCCCAAGGCCAATGAGCCAGGGATTTACGCGGGTATCGCCCGTTTTAGGCACATCCGTGTGGGGCGTGTCGGGGGTGTCCTTTTTGTTTTCTACGGTGATTTCTACCTCGGCAGTTTCTTCACCTATCTTAATTTCCATCTCACTATCGTCCAGAACATAACCTTCCGGGGCGTAGACTTCCTGCAAGGTGTAAGTACCCCAGGGCAAATCTTCAAAAAGCAGTTCGCCGTCTTTATCGGTCTTGCCCTCGGAAACCACCTGGCCCTCCACGTCTTTCAAGCAGAAGGTAGCACCTTCCAAGCGGGTGTCTGTCCCGGTTTCCACTTTGATAATGTGCAACGAGCCGCGCCGCAGCTTGTTATAAAATTCGACTGTGGCGGCTTCATCCCCAGCCGTAACCGTGACAGTCTTGCCGTCCTCTATCACATAGCGGGCGGTGGCTTCATTCTCAACTTCACTGACTGTATACTCACCGGGCTGCAAATCCTGAATGTAAATCTGCCCCTGTGCATCGGTGGTAAAGGTTTCCGAATACCCCTCGCCTGTCACCAGGAAGGAGATCCCCTCTACCAGATTATCCTCGGCAGTTTTCTTAATGAGAAGCCCGCCCTTGGGGTTTACTGTGATGGTCTGGGCTTCATCCTCGATATCCGCGTGGACAGCTAATTCCAGCCCATCTTGATAGAGCGTCTCAAAGACTACAATGGACTTTCCGGCAAGCCCGGAACAGTCAAAAGTAAAGGAAACTTCCACTGTGCCATCCTCGGTTTCGGCGGTAAACTCTGTCTCAGCGGTGATTTCTTTGCCATCTACCAGCAGCTTCTCGCCAGTGGATTTATCCATCAGGACACCAGAAACCGTATAGGTTTTCCCGATGGTCAGGCCCGTATAGGCAACTACGTCAACGAGCGTGACTTCGCCCAAGGGGTCCGTGATTTTCTCGCCGTTAACGGTGGCGGTAGTCTTGATATCGGGCTTGCCAAAGTCGATAGTCTGGCCCTCGTCCTCGATGTCGGCATGGACTGCCAGCTCGACACCTTCGTGGTAGAGGGATTCAAAAACGACCACGCTTTTCCCTGCCAGCCCGGAGGCATCGAACGTAAAGGGGATGTCGATGGAACCCTCGGACTTGGGGGCGGTAAAAGTAGCCTCAGCGGTGATTTCCTTTCCGTCAATGAGAAGCTTTTCGCCAGTGCTCTTGTCCATGAGAACACCCTTGACCATGTACTCCTTACCAGCGGTCAGACCGATGTACGTCACAGTATCGGTGATGGTGACCGTACCCAGCGGGTCAGCAACCTTCTCGCCATCAACGGTAGCTGTGGTGCCAATCTTGGGATTGCGGAAACCGACTGTCTGTCCCTCATCGTCAATATCGGCATGGGAGGCCACTTCCACGCCGTCCTGATAGAGTGTCTCGAACACTACAATGGCGCGGCCTGCCAGCGCGCTGGCGTTGAAGGTATACTCCAAATCCACGGTGCCACTGTCGGACTTAGGTGTGAATTCCTTCTCTGCCGTTACCTGCTGCCCATCAATTTCCAGCGGTTCCCCGGTGCCCTTGTCCATGAGGATGCCGGAAATGGTGTAGGGTTTGCCAGCGGTAAGGCCGGAGTATTCCACTGTGTCTACCAGCGTAACTTCTTCCAGCGGGTCAGACATTTTCTCACCATTGACGGTAGCAGTAGTGCCAATTTCAGGCACGCCCTCGAATTTATCGTCTATAGTGCCCAACTCGATTATGGTGCTATCGCGGCTGATGAAAATGTTCGGCACGGTCACCAACTCGTACCCCTCGTTGCCGGGGCAGCGGAGTTCCTCCAATACATAGTGGTCATATGGCAGGGCGCACAGGCCATCCTGCGTCTCCACCATCCACCCCTCGGTAGTCTGCCCGAACCAGATGCCGGTCAAATCATCCCAATCTTCGGTATCATCGTTGCCGTTGGTATTCTGGGTGTGGGGGTTCCACGCAGTTTCTGTGCGCACTTCTCCATTTTCATCTGTGACAAGAATATGGCTCTCACCCGTAGTCTGGCTAGTCAGCTTAAACGCCACGTTGCCAAACCTGTGCATATTGTCCTCGCCGACCTTCACAAAACGAAGATCACCGCGCTTTACCTGGTTGTAGGCCGCATTGCCCTCCCGGTATTCCGTGACCTCGCCATCGCTGCGGACCGTGAAATCCCGCACCTTTTTGTCTGTCCAGAGATAGCCGGTGCCGGGTTTCGATTCTGCGAGGGTGTATGTCCCATAAGGCAGGGCGCGCACGTCAGACTGTGCAATTCCGTCCTTGACTTCGATGGTCAAACACACCGTATCCGGGTCATAGAGCGCTCCATCCACATACACGGCGTTCTTACTCTTGTTGGTGATTTCAAACAGAGTGCCATCCAAGCTGGCCCCGCCCAGGGGCGTGAGCAGCCCAGATTCCAAGTCACGCTTTTCAATGAGAACGCCGCCGCGAACGACCTCGTTCTCCGCCACAAAAGGATAGACCTTGTGGTGTTCCGAGATGATCACCTGCTGGTCGGGAGCGGTGTTCAGCATGGACTCATTGGTAGCGGATTCGTGGAGGACATATTCCCCAAAGGGAAGGGCGTCATTTGCCGTGCTGGCTTTACCTTCTGCATCCGTTACCAATTCCAGCACCACCTCATCGGGAGCATAGCTGTTGCCATTTACGATAACCGGGTTCCGGCTCTTATTGATGATCTGGAAGGTAATACCTTCAAAGCCTGCGTCGCCTTGGGGAGTAGCGCCAGTAATGGAATCGTGCTT
>CANTDZ010000068.1 GCA_947652665.1 uncultured Clostridia bacterium | reverse complement strand
GCCTACAAACGCTTTTATGGTGTGAAAGATTCAGGTAAGATCTTGCCTGGTCATAGCAGTTATTTGTCTTTTATTCATGATCTAATTCTCCAAATCCGATTTGCTGCTTGCATATTACCATAAGTCTCTAGAAAATTCAACATGAGTTGGTGAAATTGCTGGAGTTTTATCCCAGCAACCATTATTTTAAAAGAGACTCTTTTTGCAGCCTTGACCTTTTCCCCAAAACCGGGTATAATATTGTTTTACTTCAAGCCATGTTTAACAAAGGAGGAATGGCTATGGATTGGGGCCGGTTTGTATTGACGGAAGGCGACTATCTTCTGCGGGTGATCGTGGCGGCGCTGTGCGGCTTGGCCATTGGGTCCGAGCGGGAGGCGCGCCTGAAAAAGGCGGGCATCCGCACGCACACCATCGTTTCCATGGCGGCGGCGCTGATGGTCTGCGTGTCGAAATACGGCTTTTTTGACGTGATCGGCTACGACGGCATCTCTCTGGACGCCTCCCGCGTGGCGGCTGGCGTGGTCACGGGCGTGGGCTTTTTGGGGGCTGGCATCATCTTGAACCGCAAAACCAGCATCACCGGCATCACTACCTCCGCCGGCGTGTGGGCCACCCTGGGCATCGGCATGACCATCGGCGCGGGGATGTGGGTGCTGGGCATCGGCAGCACGGTGATTTTGCTGGTGCTGCAGTATGTGTTCCACCACACCATGCATCTGGTCAAGGAAAAAAAGATGGGCCGGGTGCACCTGCGGGTAAAGGAAGGCGGCTCGTCCCCCGAACAGATCGCCGCAGCCTTGACCGCGCAGAAGGTGCGGGTGATCTCCACCCACTTAAACATCGACCGGGAGCAGGCCATCGAGGCCAAGATGGAGGTGCTCTTCCCCCTGGAGTTCGACGCCAAAAAGCTGCAGGACCTGGCGGCGGAATTCCCGGAGATCGTATCCATCGATACATAACGCAAGCGGCACATGGAGAAGGTTCCATGTGCCGCTTGTGCTTGCGTCCCCTATGGCAGACCGGCCGCCAGCGGGATTAGTTGAGGAAAGTATTTAATAAGAGGGTTGAAACGAGATGAGCTCATTTTTTGGAAGGGCTTCCCCTTCCTTCCTCTATTGTAATTCTTATGGGCCCCTTTGTCAAGCAACAAAGGGGTTACAGTATTTGGGGGAGTTCTGGAAATTTTTGCTAAGGCAGGGCACTATCAGTTGATTTATATTGCATCATACTGTATAATAGCAGTAAGAAGCTTCAAGGGAGGAAATCAACATGGACGACAACAAGCAGGCCCAGATCGAACAGCTGAACCTGCCGCGTACCATCCATCTGGTGCCGCTGGACATTATCAATGGTTTCTCGGTAAGGCCGGGGTTTTATGAGATCAACGGGGCGACCGCCATCCCCGGCGGCGTGAATTTTACGGTACATTCTTACAGCGCCACGGGCGTGGAGCTGGTACTGTTCCACCGGGGGGAAAAGGAGCCCTATGCCGTGCTCCCCTTCCCCAAGCATTACCGCATCGGCGACGTGTATTCGATGATCGTGTTCAAGCTCAACATCGAGGAGTTTGAATACGTCTTCCGGGTGGACGGCCCCTATGACCCTGGCAAGGGCCTCATCTTCGACCGCACCAAGGATCTGCTGGACCCCTACGCCAAAGCGGTCAGCGGCCAGCGGGAATGGGGCAAGGGCGGCTTCTGGCAGGAAAACAGCTACCGGGCCCGGGTGGTCAAGGACGACTTTGACTGGGGCGATATGGCCTCGCCGCTGATCCCCATGGAGGACCTGGTAATCTATGAGCTGCACGTGCGGGGGTTCACTAAGGACCTGTCCTCCGGCGTGCTGCATCCCGGCACCTTTGAGGGCCTGATGGAAAAGCTGCCCTACTTAAAAGAACTGGGCGTCAACGCGGTGGAGCTCATGCCCATCTTTGAGTTTGACGAAATGCAGGATTCCCGCACGGTGGACGGCGAGCAGCTGTACAACTATTGGGGCTACAGCACGGTCAGCTTCTTTGCGCCCAACACCAGCTATACGGCCAGCAAGGAGTATAACCGGGAGGGCAACGAGCTCAAGCACCTCATCCGCGAATTCAACCGCAACGGCATCGAGGTCTATCTGGACGTGGTCTTCAACCACACCGCCGAAGGTAACGAGCAGGGGCCCTTCTTCTCCTTCAAGGGCTTCGACAACAACATCTATTACCTGCTCACCCCGGACGGCCATTATTATAATTTCAGCGGCTGCGGCAACACCCTCAACTGCAACCATCCCATCGTGCACCAGATGATTATGGACTGCTTGCGCTACTGGGTCACCACCTACCGGGTGGACGGCTTCCGGTTCGACCTGGCATCCATCCTGGGCCGCAACGAGGACGGCAGCCCTATGGACAAACCGCCCCTCCTGCAGGCCATGGCTTTTGACCCCATCCTGGGCGACGTAAAGCTCATTGCCGAGGCCTGGGACGCTGACGGGCTCTACCAGGTAGGCACGTTCCCCTCCTGGAACCGCTGGGCCGAATGGAACGGCCGCTACCGGGACGATATGCGCCGCTACATAAAAGGCGATCCCGGCTGTGCCCAGGCGGCAGCCAACCGCATTTCCGGTTCCCGGGATATGTACGACGCCAACACCCGCAAAAACGCTTCGGTGAACTTCTTCACCTGCCACGACGGGTTTACCCTCTACGACCTGTACGCCTACAACTACAAGCACAACGAGAAAAACGGCTGGAACAACACCGACGGCGCCAACGACAACAACAGCTGGAACTGCGGCGCCGAGGGCAGCACCGACGACCCGGAGGTCAACGCCCTGCGGAAGCGCATGATGCGCAACGCTTTTGCCCTGCTCATGTGCAGCCGGGGCATCCCTATGTTCCTGGCGGGAGACGAGTTCTGTAACACCCAGTTTGGCAACAACAACGCCTATTGCCAGGACAACATCACCTCTTGGCTGGACTGGAGCCTTTTGGAGAAAAACCGCGATATGTTCGCTTTCTTCCGCCATATGATTGCTTTCCGCAAAGCCCACCGGGTTCTGCGCACCAACCTCAGCGGCGGGGCCTGCAATTTCCCCGATGTGAGCTTCCACGGCGTAAACCCCTGGCACGACGGGCCCTTCTCCCAAGACGACCACTACGTGGGCGTGGCCTTCGCCGGCTGGGACAAGGACACCGGCCCCGAGCTGGTCTATGTGGGCTCCAACGCCTACTGGGAAGACTTGAACATCGCCCTGCCCCCCCTGCCGGCTGGGCTTACCTGGACGCTGAAGGTAGACACCTGGGACGTCCAGCAGCCGAACCGTCCCTGCCCGGAGGGCCGCTTTACCATCCGCAGGCGCTCGGTAATGGCCTTTGTAGCGACTGCCAACCACAACTAAAAAACAGCGGCCTGGGGGGCTCCCAAGCCGCTTTCTTTTTTACTTATTGCCCTTTAGGATGGGCGATATCTTTTTATAGATGGCGAAGGTAATGGCCACGCTCAGAAGCCCCTTGACGAAGGTGAACGGCACGTTGAACCACAACAGGGCGTCAAAGAGGTTGTTCACCGCCGGGTTGATGGCTTGGTACATCCCGATAATGGCATCCATGGGCATGAAGACAGCATAAAAGGGATAGGTGACAAAGTAGTTGATGGGCAGGCTCAAAATGGCCATAGCCGCCGCCCCCACAAACGACCCGATGAGGGCCCCTTTCCGCCCGCTGACCTTCTTATACAGCCACCCCGCCGGGAGCACAAACGCCGCGCCTAGCAGGAAGTTGCAGAACTCGCCCACACCAGAAGTGGTGGTAAAGGGCAGGTTGATGAGGTTCTTGATGAAGCAGACAGCCACTCCGCTCGCAGGCCCGAAGGCAAAGGACGCGATGAGCGCGGGGAGCTCGGACAAATCGAGCTTGATAAAGCCGGGCATGATGGGCACGCTGAAGCTTATGAACATAAGCACGGTGGCCACCGCCCCCAGCACGCCGGTGACGGCCAGCTTGCGGATGTCGAGTTTCTTTGTGGTTTCCATGGGAAATCAGCCCTTTCAAAAAATTTTTTGCAAAAGACCGAAGGCAGCACGCAGGCATAAAAAATCCCGAACACAAAAAGCGTTCGGGGAAAAAGCCGCAAAAACAGCAGGCATTATGCCTTGTAACGTCTTCTTTCATCCGGACTTTACCGTCGGTACCGGAATCACACCGGTTCGGCGGAAGCTTCCGCTTCCGTTCGCAGACTTTACTGCCGGTCAGGAATTTCACCTTGCCCCGAAGATCATTTGCTGGTATTATTTTAATATACGGCGGGGCCCTTGTCAAGGGGTTCCCCATAGAAAGGGTGGTTTCCATGAAAATTTTCACGAAACGGGAAATGCAGGCTTTGGAGGAGCGCGGCTCCCAGACGGGCGTCAGCCTGGCCCACATGATGGAGGAGGCGGGCCGCGCTTTGGCCTTGGAGGTGGAGGGAGAACGGGTCGTGCTGCTGTGCGGTTCGGGCAACAATGGCGGCGACGGGTTTGTTTGTGCGCGCATCCTGGCAGAGCGGGGATGCCGGTGCACGGTTCTCCTCACCCAAGGGGAACCCCAGGCCGAGCTGGCCCGTGCCGCCTTTATCCAGATGCCCCCCACGGTGGATGTCCTGTGCACCGAACACCAGCGGGAAGAATCCGAATGTGCCCTGCGCGCCGCCCAATGTGTGGTGGACTGCACCTTTGGCTTCGGCTTCCACGGCGAGCTTCGCGGAGACCCGGCCCGCTATCTGGCGCTGGCCAACACGCTCCCGGCCCTGCGCGTGGCCGCCGACATCCCCAGCGGCGCGGAGTGCGACACCGCAATGGTGAGCGAAAACACCTTCCGGGCGGATATTACGGTGGCGTTTACGGCCAAGAAGCCTGCCCACGTTTCTTATCCCGCCAAGGCTTACTGCGGCAGGACGGTCGTGGCCCAGGTGGGCATCCCGGCGCGGCTCATCGATTCTTCTCCCGCCACCCATTTCGAGCCCGATGGCACTTACGCCCAATTCCATCTCCCTGCCGCCGATCCGGAATCTAACAAGGCCGATTTCGGCAAACTCCTGCTGGTATGCGGCAGCTATGGCATGGCCGGAGCCTGCATCATGGCGGCGAGGGGAGCGCTGCGCAGCGGGGCGGGCTTGCTGCATATTGCCATCGACTCCCGCGCTTATCCCATTGTAGCCGCCGCTGTGCCGGAGGCTGTCTTCACCATCCTGGATTTCAGCGCCCCGGATTGGCAGGACAAGCTCCGCACAACCCTGGATGCCTGTACGGCTTGCGTAATCGGCAGCGGCCTGGGCACGGCGACAGACCTTCTGTGCCCACCCGTCTTCGATTATTTTGCCCATCAAACCAAGCCCCTTCTCCTGGACGCCGATGCCCTCAACTACTGCGCACGCACGCCCGGCACTTTGGAGCAGATCCGCGCGCCTCGGGTTGTCACGCCCCATCCCGGGGAAATGGCGCGGCTTTTGGGTACTTCCGTGGCGCAAGTCCAGGCCGAACGCCTGCCAGCCGCCCAGCAATTCGCGGCGAAAACAGGCACGGTCACCGTCTTAAAGGGTGCAGCGACTGTCATTGCTGGGCCAGGCCAAACCGCCCTCAACCCCACCGGCAACTGGGGCATGGCCAAGGGGGGCTCCGGCGACGTGCTGGCTGGCATGACCGGTGCCCTCTTGGCACAGGGGCTCGAACCCTTTCATGCCGCCGTCCTGGGCGCCTATCTTCACGGCCTGGCAGGCGACCTGGGTGCGGCACGGTTCACCCCCCGGGCCCTGCTGCCCACCGACCTCCCCGGCCTGCTCCCCGAGGCGTTCCGGAGCCTGGAAAAATAAAGCTTGCGTTCGCGCCCTTTGGGGTATATGATAATAGTATCATTTTGGAGAGGGATGTGTTTTATGGAACCAACTGCAATCGCCGAAGCCCTGCGCCGCGGCCAATCCGCCCTGGGCATCGAGCTGGGCTCAACCCGCATTAAGGCCGTGCTCATCGGCCCCGACCACGCGCCCGTTGCCAGCGGCGCTTTTGACTGGCAAAACCAGCAAATTGACGGCATCTGGACCTATCCCCTGGAGGAAGTCTGGACCGGCATCCAAGCCGCCTACCGCCAGCTGGCCGACGAAGTCCGCACCCAATATGGCGTCGAGCTGGCTACGGTCGGGGCTATGGGCGTCTCGGCCATGATGCATGGCTATCTCCCCTTTGACCGCGAGGGCAGTCAGATTGCGGAATTCCGCACCTGGCGCAACACGGTCACCGAAGCCGAAGCCGCTGAGCTTACCGAGCTGTTTGGCTTCAACATCCCCCAGCGCTGGAGCGTGGCCCATCTTTACCGGGCCGTCCGCCTGCGGGAAGAGCACGCCCCGAAAATTGGCTTCCTCACTACGCTGGCGGGGTATGTCCACTGGCAGCTGACGGGGGAAAAAGTCCTGGGCACAGGCGAGGCAGCGGGGATGTTCCCCCTGGACAGCGCCACCATGGACTACGACCGCGCTATGCTGCAAAAGTTCGACAGCCTTACCGCCCCCTATTCCCTGCCCTGGAAGCTGGAGGACATCCTCCCCACCGCCCTGACCGCAGGGGACGACGGCGGCACGCTCACCCCAGCCGGGGCCAAGCTTCTGGACCCCACCGGCCAGCTGCAGCCCGGCATCCCCTTCTGCCCCCCGGAGGGCGACGCCGGCACCGGCATGACCGCCACCAACAGCGTCTCGCCGCGCACGGGCAATGTCTCGGCTGGCACGTCTATTTTTGCTATGGTGGTGCTGGAACGCCCCCTCAGCCGCGTCTACCCGGAGATCGACATGGTGACCACCCCCACTGGAGCTCCCGTGGCCATGGTGCATTGCAACACCTGCACTTCCGACCTGGATGCCTGGGTAAAGATGTTCAGCGAGCTCCTGTCCGCCGCCGGGGCCCCCATGGACAAAAGCGCCCTTTACGCCCTTCTTTACCGCCAGGCCCTCCTGGGCGAACCGGATTGCGGCGGCGTCCTCAATTTCAACTGCTTCTCCGGCGAGCCCGTCCTAAACCTGGAATCCGGCTGCCCCATGCTCCTGCGCAAGCCCTTGGCCCCGCTCACGCTGGGGAACTTTATGCGCGCCCAGCTTTTTGCGGCTATGGCTCCTTTGCGCATCGGGATGGATCTCCTCGCTCAGGAGAAGGTAGCCCTGGACAAGCTTTATGGGCATGGGGGGCTTTTCAAAGTCCCGCATGTAGCGCCCAAGCTTATGGCCAGCGCTTTGCAGGTACCCGTCGCTGTAATGGAGACTGCCGGGGAAGGCGGCCCTTGGGGCATGGCCCTCTTGGCTATGTACCGGAAGATGCGGTCGCCGGGCGAAACGCTGGAGGATTATTTGAGCGAAAAGGTCTTTGCCAGCGCTCAGGAGGACTGTGAGCGCCCCGACCCGGAAACGGCTGCGGGGTTCGCCCAGTACCTAGAGCAATATAAAGCTGCCTTACCCGCTCAAAAAGCCGCGTCCCAAATCTTTGCATAACAAAAGCCCCCGCCAGCACAAACCGGCGGGGGCTCTCTTTATTTCCTTACTTCCCGGAATTCAGCGGATGGTAGCAGAGTACCTTGCGCTCTTTGGTGAGGAAGGTCTCCTTGGGCCGCTCTTTACGGCACTCATCCGTGGCATAGGGGCAACGGGGAGCGAACTTGCAGTACGAGATGGAGAATTCCTTATCCTCCATATCAGGCATTACAAGGTCTTCCTTCCACTTGTCGCCTACACGGGGTACCGCGTTCATCAGCAGCTCTGTGTAAGGATGGGCGGGTTCGTCCATGATTTCCTTAGCCGGGCCGTACTCGATGAGGCAGCCGCGGTACAGGGTTGCGATATAGTCGGACACGTAATACGCGGTAGACAGGTCATGGGTGATGTAGATGAAGGATACTTTATACTTCTCCTTCAAGTCCTTGAAGAGGTTAACGATGTTCATCTTCATGGAGGCGTCGATAGCGGCCACGGGCTCGTCGGCAATGATCAACTTAGGCTGCGTGATCAGGGCGCGGGCAATGGAAACACGCTGCAGCTCGCCGCCGGAGAACTGGGTGGGGTACTTGCCCTTGACAACGGCCAGGGACATACCCACGCTCTTCAGGGCTTCGTCTACCTTTTCATCGGCTTCCTTCTTGTTCTTGGCAATGCCAAGGCGCAGGGCCGTGTTGTACAGGTAGGAATCCACCGTTTTACGGGCGGAGAAAGACTCATAGGGGTTCTGGAAGATGGGCTGTACGTCCAGGCGGAACTGCTTGGGGTCATAGCCCTTCTTGTCGTTGTAGTTCTTGCCCAGCAGGGTGATCTCGCCCATGTCAGGCTGGTGCAGACGGAGAACCATCTTGCACAGCGTGGACTTACCACAGCCGGACTCGCCAACGATGGACAGGATGACCGGCTTATCGTTGTCGATGGACAGGGACACGTCGTCGACCGCAACCAGCTTTTTGCCGCGGATCATGCCACCGATACGGAATATCTTACTCACGTGGTTGATTTCCAGCAATTTTTCAGCCATTACAAGCCCACCTCCTCATTCAGCAAATGGCAGGCGGCAAAGCGCCCGGGTTTGACCTCGCGGAACTTCGGCACTTCGCTGCGGCAACGGTCGGTTGCCTTGGGGCAGCGGGGTGCGAAACGGCAGCCCGGAGGGGGATTCTTCAGGGCTGGCGGACGCCCAGGGATGCCAACCTTCTGGCTCTTGTCACCCACGCGGGGCAGGGCCGCAACCAGCATCTGCGTATAGGGATGCACGGGATCGTTGAAGATAGCTTCGGTGTCGCCCAGCTCGATAACGCTGCCGGAATACATGATCGCCATGCGGTTTGTGATCTGATAGTGCACGCCCATGTCGTGGCTGACGATGACCAGCGTGTTCTTGAACTGCCTCTGCAAACGCATCAGCATCATCAAAATACCACGCTGCACAACCACGTCCAGAGCGGTGGTGGGCTCGTCGGCCAGCACCACGTTGGGGGACATGAAGGTGGCCAGCGCGATGATAACACGCTGCCGCATGCCGCCGGACAGCTGGAAGGGATAGGACTCCAACACGTCGGGGGACAAGCTCAGGTCCTCCAGGTATTTGGCCACGCGGGCCAGGGTCTGCTCCTCGGTCTCATTCTTTTTGTCCTCTGCAGGGATGGAATCGAGGAACTGCTTCTTCAAGCGCACGATGGGGTTCAAAACGCTCTGCGCGGCCTGGGGGACATAGGAAATGTTGTTCCACCAGCTCTTGCGGATCTCGCCGGAGGAGTAGGAGAACTCCTGCCCGTTCTTCACACCGCTCAGAACCACACGGCCCTGGTCGATGACCAGCGGGAACTCGACGATATCATAAAGCGTTTTCAGCAGGGTGGTCTTGCCGCAGCCAGACTCGCCCGCGATGCCGAAGATCTCGTTATCCTTGATCTCAAAGTCCAGGTCTTTTATAACATGGACGTCACCATCGATGGTCTGATACGAAGCGGACAGATTTTCGACTTTTAGCATATACGTTACCTGCCTCTCTTCATGGATAGATAATCATTGTACCCGGTGATCAACAGGAACAGCCCGATGAACAGGATGACTGTTGCCACGATGGGGGAACCGATCCACAGCCACTGCCGGGTGAAGATCGCGTTCTTGTCTCTGGCCCACTGGATCATGTTGCCCAAGGACAACAGGTTCGCGGGGGACAGGCCCAGAACGGCCAAGCTGGATTCCTGGCCAATGGCGGAAAGAACGGCATTCATAAAGTTAGACAGGGACCAGGTCAGGGCGAAGGGCAGGATCTCGGTCGCAACGATCTGGAAGGTGCCCTCACCGGAGAACTTGGCGGTGTGGATAAAGTCGCGCTCCTTGATGGTCAGGGCCATGGAACGGATCTGGCGGCTGGGCCAAGCCCATGCGAACATAGCCAGAACCAAGGCCAGCAGCACAACGGTAGAGCTGGAGCTGCCGCGCATCAGGGAGGTCATGAGGATCAGGATGGGTAGGGAGGGAATAACTACGAAGGTATCGGTGATGATGGTCAGGACGCGGTCCAAAGCGCCGCCGGCAAAACCGGCCAGCAGGCCCACGAAAACGCCCACCACAGTACCGATCAAGGCCACGATAAGGCCCATGGACAGGGAGTTATGTATGCCCTCGATCAGCGACCAGAAAATATCACGGCCCATGGCGTCAGTACCCAGCCAGTGCTCGGCGGTCATACCCAGTTTGGGGGTATACGTGTTGAACAGGAAGGGATCCACGTGGGGAATAAAATACACGATGAACCCCAAGATGAAGAAGAACGCAGTAATGATGATACCCGCCTTCAAGCGGAAATTTGCATTTTTCCAAAACTTTTTCATATGCTACGGTTCCTCCTTCCTTATGCGTACCGGATACGGGGATCGATGAAGGGATAAACCAAGTCAACGATCAGCGTTGCGGTGGATACGGCCACGATGGAAATAGTGATACAGCCCAGGATCATATTGTAGTCCGACCCCAAAATGGCCGACTGGATCAGCTGGCCCACGCCGGGATATGTAAACATGATCTCGGTCATGATGGAGCCGCTGAAGGCACCGCCCAAGCTCATGGCCAGAGCCGTGATCTGGGTAAGGATGGAGTTGCGGAGCACATAGCTGATACCGATGGTCTTTTCGGACAGGCCACGGTACCGAGCAAAGAGGACAAAATCCTCCTCAGCAGTGGTGCTGGCTAGGGACTTCATGGAGATGATCTGCCAGCCCATGCCTACCAGGAACAGAGCCATGAAGGGCAGGAACGAACCTCTCAGATAGCTGGAGATAAAAGCACCGGTGCCCTGGTTCGTCACAATGGTGGACTGCAGGGGGAACCATCCAAGGATGAATGCGAAGACAATCTGGAAAATCAAAGCGACGATGAAGTAGGGGATGGGGTAAATACAAATAGCAATGCCTTCCAAAATCTTGGAGGAACGGGCATTCTTTCTAAAGCCTGCCAGCAGGCCGATGGTGTTGCCGACCAGCCAGGCCAGGATCGTGCCGGACATGGACAAGATCATGGTATAGGGCAGGTTACGGCCGATAATGTCGTTCACAGGGGTGGGATAACTGCCCAGCGAGGGGCCGAAATCAAAGTGCAGAAGGCCCTTCCACAGGAAGGAGAAATACTGGTTCACCAGGGAGCCTTCCAGGCCGAACTGTACGCGCAGAGTGCTGCGCAGGGCTTCCAACTCGCGGGGGTCCATCTGGCCGGCGCGGGACTGGATCTGTCCGATCATATTCTCAACAGGGTCAGAGGGGAACATACGGGGGATAAAGAATATGAAAGTGACGCCGATCAAGATCGTGATTGCCCACGAAAAAACTCTCGAAAGTAAAAATTGACGGAATTTCAACAGCTACACTTCCTTACCTCACAAAAGTAACGGGCTTTAGTGAAATCAAATTAGAAAAATAAGAAGAAAGAATAAGAAAAGAGGCGGGAACCTATATGCAGTTCGCCGCCTCCCTCCTAGTTATGCAAATTGGGTCGCAGCTATTTGTAAATGCTGTGTGATCAGCCGACAGGGGAGATCTCGGGCAGCATGTACTTGAGCACGCTCCACCACCACCAGGGGCCATTGTACTGGTTGCTATCGCTGGGATAGTTGGTCCAGTAGGTGCTGTTGGTGGGGCACAGCTTAACGCCAGAGTGGAAGGGCATGAAGACCATCTCTTCTGTTGCCAGCTTGATGAACTCCATGTTCAGTTCCTTACACTTGGGATCATCCGGAGCCAGGGTAGCAATCTCATGCAGCATGTCAGAGGCTTCCTGGTTGTCCCAACGGGTAGCCTGGCCGCTGGCCAGCTGGCCAATGGGAACGATCAGGTCGTTGTCCCAGCCGGAGAACTGGCTGTAAACGTCCTCGGTGATACCGCCAGTGGGCCAGATGGAGGCCAGCTCGAACTCGCCGGTGCTCTGGTCAGTGCTCCAGTTAGAGGAAGCCTTGCTCACCAGGTTCACATCCAGGCCGAATGCCAACCACTGGTTGTAGGCAGCCTCAGCGCCGCGGCGCTGCTGGGCCTCAGAACCGTCGCCCAGGTAAGAAAGCTCTACCTTGAAGGGCTCGCCGTTGTAATACCACTTGTTGTCCTTCTTCTCGAAGCCGGCCTTTACCAGCAGCTTCTCAGCAGCCTCGGGGTCATGCTTCCACCAGCCTACACCGAAGTAATCCTTGATGACCTCGGGGTCGTCGGGGATGTCGATGCCGCGGCTGCGCATGGTCTCGGCCATCCGGTTGGGATAGTCAGAGTCGAAGGGGGCGTAGTCGGTGGTGCCGTCGCCCAGGTCGAGACGGAGCTCATTCTCAGCCCACTCGGCCAGGTCGTCATAATAGTACTTGTGCATGGCGGTGGTGCCGGTGAGGATGGAGAAGGGGGATGCACGGCCGACGCCGTCAAACACGTTCAGGGAGATCTGCTCGAAATCCAGGGCCAGTGCCAAAGCCCAGCGGAAGTCCTTGTTATCGAAGGGAGCGCCCTTGCCCATGGAGAAACCGATGCCCTTGGAGCAGGGGTCGTCAGATGTAGCATAGGGCCATGCATCGTACCAGGCAGAGACGTTTTCGTTCTGGGCCTTCATAGC
>CANTDZ010000067.1 GCA_947652665.1 uncultured Clostridia bacterium | reverse complement strand
TCATCCTTCTACCTTTTTCTTTCTTCTCTGTCCAATATGTATTGTACTCCTACAACAGACAAAAAAGCCCAGGCGCATGGCCCGGGCTGAGAGGTTTTTGGCGGGGCTTAAGAATGGGACTCGATGTACTCCACCAGGTTGCCAACGGTCTTGATGTTCTCCACCTCGCCGTCGGGGATCTCCACCTCGAACTCATCCTCAATGGACATGAGCAGGTCCACTACGTCCAAAGAGTCCGCGCCCAGGTCGTCCTGCAGGGTGGTTTCGGTGTTGATGTTGTCTTCCTCCACGTCGAACTGTTCGCTGAGGATCGCCTTGATTTTTTCCAGTACCATGATGTTACCTCCTGAAAAGCATGATATTCTAAAATTTTCCGGCCGGGTGCCCGGCAGATATGGACAAAACCGGCCCGGATATGATACAATCCAAAGGCACGGGCAAGCATCCATCCCCTACATTGTATTGACTGCGCCGCGCTTTGTCAACCGTGCAGCGAGATTTTTTTGAAAATCCTGCAAAAAACTTTGTGGAAAAGAGGTAAATCCTGTGCATATACAAAAAATTGCGGTGATCGGCCACCCCATCGGCCACACGATGTCGCCTTTCATACATGAGAGATTATTTAGACTTTCCGGCATCCCCCTGGACTACCAAGTCCTGGATGTCCCCGACCTGGAGGCCGCCCTGCCCCGCCTGCGGGAGCTGGACTGCTTCAACATCACCATCCCCCACAAAAGCGCCATCCTGCCGTATTTGGACGGCATCGACCCCGCCGCCAAGGAGTTCGGCTCTGTGAACACCGTGCAGGTAAAGGACGGCAAGCTCTATGGATATACCACGGACGGCGCCGGATGCCGCAAGGCTCTGGAGAACAGTGGCGCGTCCTTTGAGGGCTCCCTTTTGATTTTGGGCAACGGCGGCGCGGCCCGGGCCATTGCCTTTGAAGCCGCCCAGAACGTCCGGGATTTCCAGATCACCATTGCCCACCGCCCGGGCTCTTACGAGAAAGCCTGTGCCCTGGCTGAGGAGCTGGCGGCTTTCGCCCGCAGGCGGGGGGACAAGCAGTTCCGCATCGTGGTGGAAAGTTACGAGGAGCTGCGGCTGGACGAGTCCCACAAATTTGATTTGCTCATAAACTGCACCAGCGTTGGGATGTACCCCCACGCCGACGCCAGCCCTGTGCCGGAATCGGTAGTGGCCCGGTGCGCCGCCGTGTTCGACGCCGTTTACAACCCCGGCCGCACGAAGCTTCTGCAAATGGCGGAAGCGGCAGGGGCCAAGGCTATCGGCGGCATGGAGATGCTGGTCTACCAAGCCGTGCGTGCCCACGAGATTTGGTACGGCACCCGGTTCGACCCCGCCGATTTAGCTGCCTTGTGCCGGGACGCGGAGAGGGAAATGGAAAAAAGGTTTGCAGGGGAGGGGAAGTCATGACCGGGAACATCATACTGTGCGGCTTCATGGGCTGCGGCAAAACCAGCGTGGGACGCCGCGCCGCCAAGCTTTTGGGCCGCGAGCTGTGCGACTTGGATCAATACATCGAGCAGCGCGAAGGCATGACCATCACGGAAATCTTCGCCCAGTTCGGCGAATCCGGCTTCCGGGAGCGCGAGGCCCAGGCCGTAGAAGAAGTCTCCAAACAGGGCGGCATGGTGATCGCCAGCGGGGGCGGCACCGTGCTTTTCCCCCATAACGTGGAGCTTTTCCACCAAAGCGGCGGCACCATCCTCTTTTTGGACGTGCCCCTGGCGGCTTTGCAGGAACGCTTGAAAAACGACAAACGCCGGCCCCTGCTGCAAAAGCCCAACCGCCGGCAGGTCATTGAAGACCTCTTTAACCAGCGGGCCCCCCTGTACCGGGCTGCGGCGGACATCATTGTGGATGCAGGCGCGCCGCCGGTCGTGGTGGCCAGGCGCATTGTGGATTTGGGGCTGTAAAACGCAGAAAAAGCTTGACAACCTGCCTTTAGGGGAGTAAAATCTAAACGTGTTAAAGTTATAAACGGGAAGGATGCATCCTTATGCAGCCCATATGCACAAAACGATTTAGCCGCTTTTTCAGCCTGCGATTTACCACGCGGGCTTTTTGTGCGTGTGTCAAGCTGGGCGGTATCCTTCCGCCCTGTGCTGTCCTTGTGGCGCAGGGGGAATAAAAGGACGACGCAGCGGGGCCCACGGCGGCCCTGCTTTTTTTGTGGGCCGCTTAGGGCCCAGCAAAACGAAAGGGGAAAATGACATGATTATCGTACTGAAACCAAACCAGCAGAAGGGCCAAATCGAACACTTCATCCAGCGCCTGACCGACAATTACGACGTGCAGGTAAACACCTGGGTGGGCACCCACAGCACGGTGCTGGGTCTTATCGGCGACACCACGGCCATCGACGACGAATACATCGCCGCCCAGGACGTGGTGGAATCCGTCCGCCGCGTGCAGGAGCCCTATAAGAAAGCCAACCGCAAGTTCCATCCGGACGACAGCGTGATCACCCTGCCCGGCGGCCAGAAGATCGGCGGGGGAGGGCTGGCGCTCATTGCGGGGCCCTGCTCGGTGGAGAGCCGTGAGCAGATTATCGGCGTGGCCAAAAGCGTGCAGAAGTCCGGGGCGCAGTTTTTGCGGGGCGGTGCCTTCAAGCCCCGGACAAGTCCCTACGCCTTCCAGGGCATGAAGGCCGAGGGCCTGGAGCTTCTGCAGGAGGCCAAAAAGGAAACGGGCCTGCCCATCGTGACGGAGATCATGAGCGCCGAGCACCTGCCCCTGTTCGAGGACGTGGACATCATCCAGGTGGGCGCGCGCAATATGCAGAACTTTGAGCTGCTGAAGCGCCTGGGCAAGCTCAACAAGCCCATCCTCTTGAAGCGGGGCCTGGCCAACACCATCGAAGAACTGCTCATGAGCGCCGAATACATCATGGCCGAGGGCAACGAGCAGGTCATCCTGTGCGAGCGCGGCATCCGCACCTACGAGACTATCACCCGCAACACCCTGGACATCTCGGCCATCCCGGTGTTAAAGCGCCTGTCGCACCTGCCGGTCATCGTCGACCCCAGCCATGCTTCTGGCCTCAACTGGCTCATCGAGCCCCTGGCCATTGCCGCCGCCGCCATCGGGGCCGACGGTCTCATCATCGAAGTCCACAACGACCCCAGCCACGCTCTGTGCGACGGCGCGCAGTCCATCACCCCGGCCCAGTTTGATTTGCTGTCCCAGAAGGTCACCAAGCTCTCCCAAATGGTGGCCACCTTATGAGCGCCGTAAAAGAGATCGTGGTGGTGGGCCTGGGGCTGATAGGAGGCTCCATCGCCAAGGCCATCAAGCAGCATACGGGGCATAAGGTCTACGGTATTGACACCGATGAGACGGCTCTGCTGGATGCCTGCTCTTGCGGGGCGATAGACGGCAAGGCCGGCCCCCGGGAGCTCGCCCAGGCCGATATGGTCTACCTGTGCGTCTACCCCGAGGGGGCGCTGGCGTTCATGGCCGAGCAGGGCCCGAAGCTGAAAGAAAACTGCATCGTCACCGACGCCTGCGGCGTGAAATCCGCCCTGTGTGCGGGCATGGAGAAGCTGGCCCCTTCCGGGCAATACGTGTTCGTGGCAGGCCACCCCATGGCCGGTAAGGAGCACAGCGGCTTTTCCGCCAGCGACCCCAGCATTTTCGTGGGAGCCTCCTACATCATAGCGCCCTGCGGCGCGCCGGAGTGGGCCGTGCGGGAAGTGGAAGAAATGGCCCTGGCTATGGGCTTTGGGCAGATCGTCCACACCACGCCGGAGCAGCACGATAAAATCATCGCCTACACCTCCCAGGTGCCTCACGTGCTGGCCTGCGCCTACGTGCTCAGCCCCCGGTGCAGGGAACATAAGGGCTTTTCCGCCGGCAGCTACCGGGACGTCTCCCGAGTGGCCAACATAAACGACGCCCTGTGGACGCGCCTTTTCCTGGATAACCAGCAGGCGCTGGTGGGCGAACTCGACCAGCTTATCGGCGACCTGGGGCGCTTCCGGGACGCCATTGCGGCAGGGGAGGAAAAGGAGCTTCAGGCGCTGCTGAAAGCGGCCGGGGACTCCAAACGAGAAAATGGGTAAAGGAGCAGACAAATGGTACTAGACGTAAAGACCCAAAAGCCCTACCAGGTCACCATAGAGCCCGGCGCGCTGGACAAGGTAGGGGAGATTGCGGGAAAATGCAAGAAGCCGGGCACAAAGGCCATGCTCATCAGCGAGACAAATGTGTTCCCCCTCTATGGCGAGCGGGTGAAAAAATCGCTGGAAGCGGCGGGGTTCCAGGTGTCCGAATACGTGTTCCCGGCGGGGGAGGAGCACAAGCAGATGAGCACCGTGTGCGATATGTACCGGGCCCTGGCCGAAGCAAACTTTACCCGCACGGATTTCATCGTCACCCTGGGCGGCGGCGTAACGGGCGACATGGGCGGGTTTGCGGCTGCTACGTTCCTGCGGGGCATGGACTTTCTGCAGGTGCCCACCAGCCTTGTATCCCAGGCAGACGCCAGCGTGGGCGGCAAAACGGGCGTCGACCTGCCCTTTGGCAAGAACTTGGTGGGAGCGTTCCACCAGCCCATGGCCGTTGTCACCGACCCGGACGTCCTGTCCACCCTGCCCCGGCATTTCTTCAACGACGGCCTGGGGGAGGTCATCAAGCACGGCTGTATCGCGGATAAGGGGCTGTTTGAGGCCCTGGAGCAGGGCGCGGCGCTGGACGACTTAACGGAGGTCGTGGGCCGCTCCATTGCCATTAAGCGGGACTTTGTGGAAGCCGACACCCGGGACACAGGCCGCCGCATGATCTTAAACTTTGGCCACACCTGCGGCCACGCATTAGAAAAGCTCCATAACTTCCAGGGGCTGTCCCACGGGGAGGCCGTGGGCATCGGCATGGTGATGGCCTGCCGGGCGGGGGAGAAGCTGGGGGTCACAGAGCCGGGCACGGCAGAGCGCGTGAAAGCTGTGCTGGCAAAGTACGGCCTGCCCACGGAGGACCATTTCACCAAAGAAGAAGTCGTGGCCGCCACTGCTCTGGACAAAAAGAGCGACGGCGATACCCTGCGGGTCATTCTGATCCCCCGAATTGGCGAAAGCCTTATCCGGCCCATGGGCCGCGATGAGCTGCTGGCAGCTCTGTAAAGGAGGGGTTAAAATGGATCAAGTGGTCTATAGCCCGGGCTTTGCTGGGGGAGAGGTCGTGATGCCTCCCAGCAAAAGCGCGGCCCACCGGGCGTTGCTGTGCGCGGGGCTGTCGGGGGGGCGGTGCCTGCTTTCCAATATGGACGTGAGCGAGGATATTTCGGCGACGATGGGGGCCCTGAACGTGCTGGGCCTTACCGTGCAGCACGACCCCGAAAAGAAGACGATGCTGGTCGAGCCCCAGAAACCCTGCCCCCCAGGCGGCGAAATCGACTGCCGGGAATCGGGCGGGCTTTTGCGGTTCATCATCCCCATAGCAGCGGCTTTGGGCGGACGCTGGCGCTTTACCGGCCGGGGACGCCTGCCCCAGCGCCCTCTGGGGGTTTACGCGGACCTGCTGCCCGACCACGGCGTGGCATTCCGCACGGAAGGGGGCTTGCCGCTAGAAATCGAAGGGAAGCTTACCCCAGGGCTGTTTGCCATGCCGGGGGACATCAGCTCCCAGTTTGTGACGGGCCTGCTGTTCGCCCTGCCGCTCTTGGACGGCGACAGCGAGATTCAGCTGACCTCCCCGCTGGAATCGGTGGGCTATGTGGACATGACGCTCCAAGTCCTGGGGGACTTTGGCGTGCACATCGACCAAACGGAAAGCGGCTGGCATGTGCCTGGCAGACAGCGCTATACGTCCCGGGATTACCATGTGGAAGGCGACTGGTCCCAGGCGGCGTTCTTCCTCAATATGGCGGCGCTGTCGCCGGAGGGGGCCCCGGTGCGCATCGGGGGGCTTGACCCTCACTCTTTGCAGGGGGACAGGGCCTGCGTGGAGGTGTTTGGTTCCTTTGGGCTTAGCACCCATTGGGAAGACGGCTGGCTGGTGGCACAGAACCTCCGGGCAGGCGAACCTTTCGGGGGGCTCAAAGGGCAGGTGGTGGACATGGCGCAGATCACCGACATGGCCCCGGCGCTGTCCGTTTGCGCGGCGCTGAGCGAAGGGGAGACCCGCCTGACAAACGCCGGACGCCTGCGCCTGAAAGAAAGCGACCGCCTGGCCGCTATGGAGCAAGCCATAAATGCCCTGGGAGGCAAGGCCCAGGGCGTGGGCGACGAGCTGCGCATACAAGGCGTCCCGCACTTTACCGGCGGCACGGCCCAAGGCCAGAACGACCACCGGGTTTTGATGGCACTGGCCGGGGCGGGGCTCCGCAGCCAGGCTCCGGTGCAGGTGACGGACGCTTGGGCCATCAACAAAACGTACCCGCATTTTTATGACGATTTCAAAGCATTAGGAGGGAACGCCCATGTCGTCCAGTTGGGGTGAGAGAGTAAAGATCAGCATATTTGGCGGCAGCCATACCCAGGCCATCGGCGTGAACGTAGACGGCCTGCCGGCAGGGGAAGCCATTGACGAACAGGCTGTGCTGGCCCAAATGGCACGCCGCGCCCCCGGCCAGGACCCCACCGCCACCACCCGGAAGGAGGCCGATACGCCCCGGGTGCTCTGCGGCCTTTTGGAGGGCGTGACTACGGGAGCGCCGCTGTGCGCGGTCATTGAGAATACGAGCCAGCGTTCGAAGGATTATGAGAACCTCCGCCGCCTGCCCCGCCCCGGCCACGCGGATTACACCGCCTATCTGCGCTATCAGGGCCACAACGACATAAGGGGAGGGGGGCACTTTTCCGGCCGCCTTACGGCTCCGCTGGTGTATGCGGGGGCTGTGTGCCGGCAGATTCTGGAGCGGCGCGGCATCACGGTGGGTTCCCATGTAGCCGCCATTGCCGGGGAGGCCGACACGGGTTTTGACCCGGTGAACGTCAGCCCGGAGCTGCTGGGACGCCTGAACCAGGAATATTTCCCCGTCATCGACCCAAAAGCCCAGGAAAAAATGCGCGCCAAAATTGAAGAAGCCCGCATGGACTGCGACAGCGTAGGCGGTATCGTAGAGTGCGCGGTGGTGGGCCTGCCGGGCGGAGCGGGCAACCCCATGTTCGGCGGGGCGGAGAACCTGTTTGCGTCTATCCTGTTTGGCATCCCTGCGGTCAAGGGGGTGGACTTTGGCGCGGGCTTTGCGGCCGCTTGCCTGCGCGGGAGCCAGAACAACGACCCCTTCTATTACGATGAATCGGGGAATGTGAAGACCCGCACCAACTATGCGGGGGGGATTCTGGGGGGGATCACCACGGGTATGCCGCTGATCTTCCAGGCGGCTTTCAAGCCTACGCCGTCCATCGCCCAAGAGCAGGACACCATAAACCTCCCCGCCCAGGAAAACGGCAAGCTGAAAGTCACCGGGCGGCACGACCCCTGCATTGTGCCCCGTGCGGCCCCCGTAGTGGAAGCGGCCGCGTGCATCGCCGCGCTGGAGCTTTTGGCTCAGAGCGGCCTATTGTAAACAAGAAAGAGAGGGAACGCCCATGGAAAAAGACGGTTATCAGGAGCAGCTCCTCCCCATACGGGAGCAGATCGACGCCATTGACGCCCAGCTTTTGCCCCTGTTTTTACAGCGTATGCAGTGCACCGAGCACGTAGCGAAAATCAAAATGGAACACGGCATCCCGGTGTTCGCGCCCCAGCGGGAGAAGGAAATTTTAGACCGGGTTCAGCAGAAGGCCGGGGAATACGGCCCCAGCGCCCGGGCTTTTTACCAGTCGATTATGGCCATCAGCCGGGCGCGCCAGCACCAGCTTTTAGAGGGAGGCACCGAGCTCCGCCAGCTGGAGCGTACCGCCAGCCGCACAGCCCCCGCCCCCAGCCGGGTGGTGTGCCAGGGAGTGGAGGGTGCCTACTCCCACAAAGCGGCCAAGGCTTTGTTTAAAGGGGCGCCCATCGCCTTTGTGCCGGACTTCAAGCAGGTCTTCGACGCAGTGGAAAGCGACCCCGAAGCCGTGGGCGTTCTGCCAGTGGAGAACTCCGCCGCCGGCAGCGTGACCGCCGTCTACGACCTCATCCTCCAGTACCGCTTCTACATTGTCGGCGCGGTGGACGTGAAGGTAGAACACTGCCTCTGCGCCGCCAGCGACGGCCCTGTAACGCGGGTGGTGTCCCACCCCCAGGGGCTGTCCCAGTGCACCGAGTACATCGAGCAGAACGGCTTGGAAGCCGTTGAGTGGTCGAACACCGCCGCTGCCGCCCAGTACGTGGCCCAGGAACGTCCCGACGGCACGGCCGCCATCTGTTCTCAAGAGGCGGCGGAGAAATACGGCCTGCACATACTGGCCCGTGGCATCCAGAACGAGAAGGACAACACCACCCGCTTCATCGTGATCTCCAAGGAAGCCTGCCTGCCCGAGGACGCCACCAAGATCAGCCTGTGCTTTTCGCTGCCCCACACCACGGGCTCCTTGTCCGATGTCCTGGAGCGCTTCTCCGCCTGCGGGCTGAACCTGACGAAGATCGAGTCCCGCCCCATACCCGGCCGGAATTTCGAGTACGATTTCTATTTGGATTTCACCGGCAACCTCCACCACCCGCAGACCTTGGCGCTTATCTGCGCCCTGCATGACGAGCTGCCCCGATTCTCGTTTTTGGGCAACTACAGCGAATAAGGGAGGGAATAGTATGGAAATCAAATTGGAAAAAGTAGAGTCCCAGGGGCAGATCGACACCCTGTGCAAAATCGCCGAAACCGTCTGGCACCTGACCTATGACCCTCTTTTGCCCCCGGGCCAAGTGGAGTATATGCTGGACAAGTTCCAGTCCGACCACGCGGTGAAAGCCCAGATGAAGGAACAGAACTACCGCTACTATCTCGTGCTGTGCGGCGGCGAAGCGGCAGGCTTTATAGGCTTTTCCCCGCGCTATGAGGGTCGGGAGGAGATGTTCCTCAGCAAGGTCTACCTGCTGCCCGAATACCGGGGCCATGGCGCTGTAAAGGCGGCTTTCGCACTGGTGGAGGAGCAGGCCAGGGAGGAGGGCCTCCCCGCCATACGCCTGACCGTGAACAAAGGAAACGGCCACGCCGTGGAGGTCTATAAGCATTACGGCTTTGAGGTCGTGGACAAGGTGCAAAGCGATATTGGAAGCGGATACGTGATGGATGACTTCATCATGCTGAAAACACTATAAGAAAAGAGGAAGCTGTTATGAAAAAGATCGCAAGCTTTACCGTAAACCACGACAAGCTGGAAAAAGGGATGTACACCTCCCGTACCGACGGCGATGTGGTGACCTACGACATCCGCATGAAAAAGCCCAACATGGGCGACTACCTGAACAACGGCGAGCTGCACACTTTTGAGCACCTGTTTGCCACCTGCGCCCGCAACAGCGATGTGGCCGACCAGGTGGTCTACGTGGGCCCCATGGGCTGCCGCACGGGGTTTTATTTCATCGTGCGCGACACCGTAAGCCCGGAAAAGGCCATCGCCCTGGTAAAGGAGTGCTTTGCCTTTATCCGCGATTTCGAGGGCGTGATCCCCGGCAGCAAGCGCGAGGAGTGCGGCAACTATAAAGAGCACGACCTTCCCGGCGCCAAGAAGGTGGCGGAGGATATGCTGAAAGTCCTGGAAAGCTGGACGGAAGCGGATTTGAAATACGCCGAATAAAACTGTCAGCATTTTTGACAAATTTTGGGCAGGAGTTTTGTTACAATAGTCGCGATTCTTAAATCACAAAGGAGGTCCGACTATTTTGCGAAAACAAATCTTGTCCTTTTGGATGGCCGTTTTGGTGGCCTGGACGGGCATAGGGGCCGCAGCGGCCGGAGTTACGGATCACATCACCGTAAACAGCTACGATCCCCAGATCAACTATATGGCGGCGATGCTCCAGGCTTTGGAGGACGGCAGCGCCTACGCTTTGCAGGTGGGGGCCATCTATGAGCAGCAGCGGAACCTGAAGATCGGCGCGCTGCAGCTGCCCCAGAAGCTCACCTATTATTTCACCACCTATAAAACGGCAGCGGATATTTTAGCGGCCATAGAGGCCGACAAGCGGCCGAAATACACCCAGGACGACCTAACCCTGCTGGCCGCCATCATGCATTCGGAGGCCGGGTGCACCTGGATACCCGACTGGGTGCAGCTGTGCGTGGGCAGCGTGGTCCTCAACCGGGTCAAGAGCGACCGGTTCCCCAACACCATCAAAGAGGTGCTGGACCAGCCCGGCCAGTACCGGCCCACCAGCGGCCTGTACCTGCTGCACCCGGATGCCCGTACCGTGGAAAACGCCCGGTATCTGCTGGAGAACGGCAGCATCACCCCGGACAACGTGGTGTGGCAAAACGGCATCATCACGGGCAGCGGCATCTACAAGAGCTATTACGACCGTTATCTGGGCTCGACCACGTATTTCTGCTATTTGTGATAAGATTTGACAAAGGGCCTGGGTTTGGGGTATAATATAGGGCAAATTCAAGCTAAAAGGATGGACATGGAGTATGGCAGAGAAGCAATTTTTTGTGACCGAAGAAGGCCTTGCGGCCCTTGAAAAAGAATTGGAATATTTGAAGACCGTCCGCCGCAAGGAAGTGGCGGAGAAAATCAAGGTGGCGCTGTCCTTCGGCGACCTTTCCGAAAACAGCGAATACGACGAGGCGAAAAACGACCAGGCCATCATGGAGGCGCGCATTGCCGACGTGGAGGTCATGCTGAAAAACGCGGTGGTCATCGACGAGAGCGAGCTCTCGAACGAGACGGTGCACATCGGCTCGAAGGTACAGGTAGAGGTGGTGACGGCTTCGGGGAAGAAGTCCACCAAGGATTATAAGATCGTGGGCTCCAACGAGGCCGACCCCCGGGGCGGCAAGATTTCCGACGAGTCTGCGGTAGGCAAGGCGCTTTTGGGCGCGGTGGCCGGCCAGACCGTGGAAGTGGAGACCCCGGCTGGGTTCTCCACCTATACCGTGGTTACGATCTCTTAAAAAACGGGAAAGAAGAAAGGAAGTGCAGGGAGTGGCGGAACAGAACACACAGGATTTGAAAGAAATATTGCAGATACGCCGAAACAAGCTGTTTGCCATGCAGGAGCAGGGCAAGGACCCTTACGTGCAGGTTTCCTATGACGTAAAGCAGAAAGCCCAGGAGATACTGGACAATTTTGAGGAGCTGGAAGGCAAGCCGGTATCCGTGGCCGGGCGCATCATGAGCCGCCGGGGCATGGGGAAGGTGTCCTTTATGGATCTACGGGACGCCTCGGGGCGCATCCAGCTGTATGCCAAGATCGACGTGATGGGCGAGGAGCCCTATAAGGCCATGCAGGCCTCTTTGGACATTGGGGACATTGTGGGCGTAGAAGGCGAGGTCTTCCGCACCCAGCGGGGGGAGATATCCGTCAAGGTGAATGCCATGACGATTCTTTCCAAGGCGCTGCTGCCCCTGCCGGAGAAGTACCACGGCCTGACCAATACGGATGCCCGGTACCGCCAGCGCTATCTCGACCTGATTATGAACCCCGAGGTGCGCGACGTGTTCGTCAAGCGCTCGAGAATCATCAGCGCCGTGCGGGAATACTTGGACGGCAAGGCCTTTTTAGAGGTGGAGACGCCCGTCCTGCACACACAGGCCGGGGGAGCCGCTGCGCGGCCGTTTATCACCCACCACAACACCTTGGATATGGATATGTACCTGCGCATCGCCCTGGAGCTGCACCTGAAGCGGCTGATTGTGGGCGGCTTTGAGCGCGTCTATGAGATTGGGCGCAACTTCCGCAACGAGGGCATGGACCGCACCCATAACCCGGAGTTCACCATGCTGGAATTATACCAGGCGTACACGGATGTGAACGGCATGATGGACATTACGGAGGATCTGATCCGTACTGTGGCCCACAAGGTGCTGGGTACCGGCAAGGTGGAGTGCGATGGGATGGAGATCGACCTGGATAAGCCCTTTACGCGCATCAGCATGGTCGAGGCCGTCAAGCAGTATGCGGGCGTGGATTTTGCCCAGGTGGAGACCGTGGAGCAGGCCAGGGAGCTGGCTAAGGAGCACCACATCGAGTTTGAGCAGCGCCACCGCAAGGGCGATATCTTAAACCTCTTTTTTGAGGCCTATTGCGAGGAGAAGCTGGTGCAGCCTACGTTCCTGACGGGCCACCCGGTGGACATCTCGCCCTTGGCTAAGAAAGACCCTGCGAACCCGGAGTACACCCAGCGCTTTGAGCTGTTCATCTGCGGCAGCGAGTACGCCAACGCCTTTAGCGAGCTCAACGACCCTATCGACCAGCGCCAGCGCTTCGAGGCCCAGGCTGCCCAGAAGGCCGCCGGCGATGACGAAGCCTGCGACGTGGATGAGGATTTCCTCACGGCACTGGAGTACGGGCTGCCTCCTACGGGCGGCATGGGTATGGGCATAGACCGGCTGGTCATGCTGCTGACGGGGGCGCAGTCGATTCGGGATGTGTTGTTGTTCCCCACGATGAAGCCGATTGATTAAAAAATGGCGTAATATCAAGGGCTTTGAGTTGTAACAGGCAGGATTTACGACCAATTTACGACCGGCTTTGAGAACACGCTTAATAATGTAGTACGAACAAAAAGCCACGGGTTAATCCCGTGGCTTTTGACATCAAACGATCAAGTTTATACTGTCTCAACTCACCTGCACCAGGATCCCGCCGGAACCGCCCACGAAAAGCACCTGCCAGAAGAAC
>CANTDZ010000066.1 GCA_947652665.1 uncultured Clostridia bacterium | reverse complement strand
ACGTCCTCGGTATAGAACGGATAGTATTTCCGCAAGTTGACTTCTTTCACTTTTATCTCTCCAATCTGATTTTGTAGGTAAACCAAAATCAGATCAGTGGGGGGGAGAACGGCAACGCTTTTCCGGTAGGAACACAAAAACACCCATGTGGCGCAGGGTCACATGGGCGCAATATAAGCATCAAAAAATTCTAATAACCCGCCGCGAACTGTACAATACTATAAGGGAGATAAATAGATGTACCAGTTGAACAGACAGCTTGACTTTCGCCGTCTGGGCAAAGAAATCAAAAAGAAACGAATAGAGCAAGGCTGGACATAGTAAAATGCCCAGCCTTGTTTTTATAAATTATCCATATGTGGCGGCGCAAACCGCATATTTTTTAACGCGAGGTAAACCCCTTCCTGGTCATTCGTGGCTGTAACAAAGTCAGCCGCTTTTTTCACAGCATCCGGGGCGTTGCCCATAGCCACCCCCATGCCTGCGTACCGGAGCATTTCCAAATCCGCAAAATAATCGCCAAATGCCGCGATTTCTTCCCGGCTGGCCCCGTACACCGCTTGCAGCCCCTGCACGGCGGAGCATTTTGAAACGCCTGCTGCCAGCACTTCGAGATACGTAGCCCCTGAGTGGACAAACTCCAATTCGGGGAATTGCGCGGCCCCCTGCTCCTGCAACAGCTTCACTTGTCTCTGCGGTCCAATGCACAGCAGTTTATGCACATGGGACGCCTGCACCGCCTTTTCCAGCGTCCCCTCCAAGGGCTGGCACTGGGTGATTTCCGCTTCCCGGCGGATAGCCGGGTCTTTTTCATCGTCTACCAGCCACACATTGTAAAGGTAAGCGCTGACCGTCACCTGGGGGAAATTCTCTTTGGCAAACCGCTTGAAGGCCACAGCTGCTTCCGCTTTCATCCCTGCTTCGGCCAATATGCCCCGTTCCCGGTTCAGGGTAAGCGCGCCGCTGTAACAGATGATGGGCCCCCACACCCCGGCCTGCTTCGATACCAGCTCCACCCCCTCTGGGGAACGGGCCGAACACAGCACAACCGGCACGCCTTGCTTTTCCAGACGGCCCAGCAGCGCTTTCGTGTTCTCGGAGACTTGCAGGCGCGAATCCAGCAGCGTGCCGTCCAAATCTAAAAAAACCATGGAATATGCCTGCATATCACCCCTCCAGACGCTCCAATGTGCAGGTCTTGGCAATGCTCTTGCGCAATTCGGCACGCAGGGGCAGCACTACGGAGGGCGACACGCTCAGCTCGTCAATGCCAATAGCCAGGAAGGTGGGCAGCAGGCTGATATCCCCAGCCAGCTCGCCGCATATGCCAATCCATATGCCCGCTTCATGGGCCGCGTCCGTGGCGTGCTTGATGGCCCGCAGCACCGCCGGGTGGTGGGGGTCAAAGAACTTGCCCAGGTCGTTGCACTGGCGGTCGCAGGCCAGGGTGTACTGGGTCAGGTCGTTGGTGCCGATGGAGAAGAAATCCACCAGCTTGGCAAGGTCTGCCGCCATGAAAATGGAAGCCGGGGTTTCAATCATGATGCCGATTTCCGTGTCGGCGTTAAAGGGGATTCCCTCTTTCGTCAGTTCTGCCATGACGCTGGTGCAGGCGCGCCGGCATTCCTTTACTTCCCACACAGAGGTAATCATGGGGAACATGATGGCAATCTTCCCATAGGCCGAGGCCCTGTACAACGCCCGCAGCTGGGTGCGGAACACTTCCGGGCGGTTCAGGCAGATGCGGATGGCCCGCAAACCCATAGCCGGGTTTTCTTCTTTGTTCAGCCCGAAATAATCCACCTGCTTGTCTGCGCCGATGTCCAGGGTGCGGATGACCACCCGTTTCCCGTCCATGGCGGCAGCCGCCGCTTTGTATGCCTGGAACTGTTCTTCCTCAGTGGGGTAATCCTCTGCCGCCAGATAGAGGAACTCGGAACGGAACAGCCCTACGCCCTGCCCATCGTTTGCCTGTACGGCGGCGATATCCTCCGGGGAACCGATGTTACAGTAGAGCATCAGCTCTTTGCCGTCCAGGGTCACATCCGGCTGGCCCTTCATCTCCTGCAAAAGCGCCCGCATCTCCTGCTGCTTTTGATATTTGTCCTGTAGGCCCGCTAAGGTCAGCTCGTCCGGGTCCAGCACTACCTGCCCGGTCTCGCCGTCGATGTAAGCCGTGCGCCCGTTGTATTCGGGCTTCAGGGCGTCTCCCACGCCACAAATCGCCGGGATGCCCATGGTCCGGGCCAGAATCGCCGTGTGGCTGTTACCAGAGCCGCCCTGGGTCACAAACCCCAATATCTTGGACTTATCAAGCTGCAAGGTTTCAGATGGGGCCAAATCATCCGCCGCCAGGACAACAGGCTCGTCGGAGTCGATGCCGCCCTCTGCCACGCCCAGCAGATTGTTGAGGATACGCTGGGTTACGTCCCGGATATCGCTGGCACGGGCCTTCATGTACTCGTCATCCATTTGGGCAAACATATCGGCAAACTGCTCCCCGGCTGTCTGCACGGCGTACTCGGCACAGCAGCCTTCCTCTTCCAGCATATCCATGATGGCCTCTACATAGTCCTCGTCCTCGGTGAACATGGCGTGGGTCTCAAAGAGCATAGCCGATTCTTCCCCTGCTTCCTCCCGGGCCTTTTCCACCAGGGCCTCCAGCTGTTCGATGGATTTCTGCTGTGCCTCTGCAATACGTGCCTTTTCCTGCCCGATATCCTCGGCGGGGGCCTTATGGATTGTGGTGTCCTGCCGCTGGAAGAGATAGAGCTTTCCCTTTGTCACTCCGGTGGAAACGCCTTTGCCTTGTATCAAAATCATAGAAATCCCTCCTGAAAAAGAATGGGGCGGCGGGCTTTTACCCACCGCCCAGATTTGGGTATGGTACTATAAGTTGTCGTTAAAGAATTTCTGCACCTCTGCGAAGGCTTCTTCTTCCTGGGGGCCCTCTACCTTCACGGTAACGGTAGCCCCCTGCTTGACGCACAGGTTCATCAGCTTCATCAACTGTGTAGCTTTTACGGTCTTATCGCCCTTTGTGATGGTGATGACCGTATCGGCGTAGCCCTTGGCCAGCTTTGCCAGCTGACCGGCCGGGCGGGCGTGTATGCCCAGTTCATCGTTTACGATATAATCAAATTCTTTCACGGTATTAACCCCTTTCGGCCGTCGGTTGCAGCGAATCTAAAATTTTCTCAACATTGCGGTGGCCATTGCGTATGCTCAGGTTTACAATAAACATGCTGATTACGCTAAGCCCGCCCAGCACCGCCGCGCATACACCCAGCACAAAGAACGCTCCATGGCTTTGCAGTCCGAATACGCTAAGGCACAGGAAGATGCTTGCCGCGATGAAGAGATTGCGCCGCCAGCCGCCCAATGCTTTTAAGGCTTGTTTTTGTTTCCGGGCCTCGTCGAGTGCTTGCTTTTTTGTCAACATTTTCTTCCTCCCACCAGGTGAATGTGGCGGCCTATCATCTACGCGGGGCAGTCCGTCCACCGCCCCGCTGTAGATATACAGGCGCTGTTTTGATTGTATGAGGTAATAGTGTATCTTGTAAGTTGTTTTATAGGATATCCTCCGCCCAGCCCAATCGGCTTTAAGCCGGGCGGACGATATCGAGAAAGGAATGATCCCTTGCAAACAATTTGCAGGAACTCCCGCCCGCTGGGCCCATCCGGAGGAGTTCATGACGGGCCCGGGCGGCATCATAATATAAGGAGTTTTAAACTTGTAATCGTTTTAGTAGGTCAGGTTCGGGTCAAAGAAGCCGATGAGCACGCCTACAAAGGCTACGGCTACCAGAATCAGCATGACAATCAGGGGGCTCAGGCGCTTCTTGCTCAGCAGCCACCAGCACAGCAGCACAAAGGCCGCGCTGAGGATGGAGGGGTATACGTCGTTGAGGGTCTGCTGTAAGTCTACGATTACGCCGCCTTCGCTGTTGAGCATCTTAAAGGCTGTGGTGATGTTAATCCACTTGGCGGTCACGCCGCCGATGACCATGGTGCCCAGCATAATAATGGAATCGCGTATGGCATTGGCCCGTTCGCCCACCAGGACTTCCACGGCCTTGCCGCCCAGTTCGTACCCCTTGAAGTACATGAACCGCATGAGCAGGAACATACCGATGTTCCACACCAAAATGTACATGATGGCGCCCAAAGGAGAGCCGCCCCCGGAAAGGCCCAGGGCCACGCCCAGCAGTATGGGGAGCACCGTGCCGACTACCAGCGAATCGCCGATGCCGGCCAGGGGGCCCATGAGGCCCGCGCGGATGCCGTTGATGGTCTCGTCGTCCACCTCTTCGCCGTTTGCACGGGCTTCTTCCATACCGGCGGTGATACCCACCACGATGGAGCCAACCTGGGGTTCGGTGTTGAAGAAGGTGGAATAGGTCTGTATCTTTTCAGTCTGTTCCTCGTTGGTTTCGTACAGCTCCTCGATAATGGGCAGCATGGAAACCATGTAGCCGAAGGTCTGCATATGCTCCTGGGAGAAGCAGGTCAGGTGTCCGTAAAACCAGTTGAGGAACGATTTATTTAATGCTTTTTTCGATAGTTTCTTTGTTTGCTCAGCCATGATTAAATATCCTCCTCGTCATCATCGTCCGCGCTGGCAGCCAGGGCGGGGGCAGCGGCCTGCTTGATGGACAGGCAGCGGATGCTGTAATTGATTACCGCAAAGAAGCCGCCCACGATTGCACAGCCAATCAGGTTCACGTTCATGCAGGCGCACAGGGTGAAGCCAAAGAAGAAGGTCAGGATGTCCTTGGGCTTGGAGACCACCTGCTTTAAGAGGATGGCAACGCCTACGGCGGGCAGCAGGGAGCCTACGGTGAACAGGGTTTTCATAGCCAGGCCGTCCATGGGCAGGTAGTCCTTGATGACCTGCACCATGTTGGAGCCCATCAGGCAGATGATGAAGGTGGGGATGAAGGAGCAGAGGATGTGGGAAATCCAGGGCAGGACCATGTCCACGATGTACAGGCTCTTGAGCTTGCCCTGCTTGACTTGGCGCATACCCATGTGCTGCCACACCAGGTTGACTGTGGCGGTGCCATAGAACAGCACGGTGCCCAGGGTGCCAACGGTAGCCGCCATAGTGACGGCGAAGCCCTGTGCCTCGGCAGAGGCGGGGTCCAACCCGGCGGAGCTCACATAGAGCATAGCCAGAGGGATGCCGATATAGGAGATGGCACGCACGTCAGCCGAGACAGTGCCGCCGGGAGTGACAAGGGCTATGTAGACGATTTGCACGGCTGCGCCCAGCATGATGCCCATGGGGACGTTGCCCAAAATCAGGCCGCAGACCAGGCCGCCGATGAGGGGGCGGCCCAGGGTGTAGTTACCAAAAGTGGTGCCGCCCAGGCCGGGCATGGAGGATAAGCAGGCGCATATTCCGATAAGCGCCGCCTGGAATACAGAGATAGTCATAATCACGCCGCCTTTCTATTTATTTGTAGCCGAACTGGCCCCGGAATTTCTTCCAGTTGCCGATGGCGGCTTCTTTTATCAGGGCAAATTCGATGTCATACCCGGCAGCCATGAGCTTTTCAAAGGCTTCGGCTTCCTCGGGCACCACCGACTGGTTGTTGCCTAATTTAATGGCCCCGGGCCGGTCGTTGCAGGGGCCCACGATGATGGTCTTGAGGCCCGGGTCGAAGGGGGGCTCATCCAGGAGCATCTTCGCCATATCTACGGAATTCTTGGCGATTAGGAAATACTGGTCGTCGCTGGCAATGACCTTCGCCTTTTTCTTATGCCAGTCCGCCATGGTCCACACGAAGGTCTTTTTATCGCAGGCGTTTTTGTAGGCGGCTTTCAGCACCGGGTTTTCCGCGGCCTTGTCATTTACGGCTACCAGGCCGGTACAGGGGTATTCCAGGGCCCAGCGGGTACAGGTCTGACCGTGTATCATGCGGTCGTCAATTCGGATAAACGAAATCATAACAAATACCTCCTCAAAAAATTACGGGTTTAGATTTCATCGTCTGCGCTGTCCTCTGTGCCAAAGGGCCTTACCTGCTCCTTCGCACATTCCAGCATGGCGTCAAAGGCTTCATCCAGCGGGTCGTCCTCGCACTCCACCGCGGTGACCGCCATGGGCAGGTTCATGCCGCCCGTGGCCCGGACATTTGCAAGGCCCAGCTTTTGGGCAACGGCGTCCATGGTAGTGGCAAGGGGGGAACCGCTTACCAGGTCAGCCAGGATGAGAAGCTCATCCTCCGGCTCAATGGGGGCGATGGTTTTTTCTACTTCCTCTTTGAAAGCGGGAAGCCCCATGCCGTCCTGAAAGGCTACCTGGAGCACGTCGTCCCGTTTGCCCACCAGCATCCCCAGGGCTTCTGCCATACCGGAAGCAAAAGTGCCGTGGCTGACGAATAAAAGGTAACGCATTTCCATTCCTCTTTTCTGTTTGTTTTTCCCTGTTTAGGATGGCATTATTATAAAACAAATGGTGCTTTTGCACACCTGTCTTTTGTCATGACTTCAACATGACAATTGTCATGATTTCCCGTGCCTTATACACCCCATCTCCTTTTCGCCAGCTTTCCAGATAAAAATTTGGGCAAAATAACAAAACCCCTGCCTGTCTCCCGGACAAGCAAGGGTTTTTCATGGAATTCCTATTTACTTAGATAGATATTGATTTCCCGCTGGGCCGCCGCCAAGCTGCTCTTGTCTATCTTTCCTTCTGCCACTGCCTGCTGGGCCATAGCCATAGCCTGCTCATACCGGCTGAAATGGGGCGCTGCCACGGCGTTCTGCATAATGCCGCCCACCATTTCCCGGCTGAAGCGCACGCTGCCGGGGATGTCCTGATAGAGCTGCTCCAGCAGGGCGTTGTCCTCCGCTACATCGGGCAAGGGGGAGATGCCGACAGAATGGGCGTACAGCTTCTTCTGCACCTGCTCGTCTGTGGAAAGCAGTTTTGCAAACTCCCATGCCAGCAGCTTGTGAGGCGTGCGGGCGTTGATTCCCAGCAGCATGGTGTGCAGTTCAGAAACATTTGCGCCATCCGGCCCGGCAGGCATACACACGCAGTCCCACTCGAAGCCGGTGTATTTCTTGATGCGCCAGGGGTAGGGCTGGTAGGCCCGGTACTCGGAAAAAAGGAAGGGGCGGAAAGCCACATGGCCCAGGTCGAAGTCCCGGGCTGTGACGGTGTAGCCGCTATTGAGCTCGTTTAAGCTGCGCGTGAACTGGATAGCAGCCTCGATGCGGGGGTCAGCCAGGAAACAGGCGGTGCCGTCCTCTGAAAAAAGGGATGCGCCGTTTGCATACAGGGCGTTCAGCCAAGTGTAGCCGTACACGCCAAAGCGGCGGGCCCCCGTGTCCGTCACCTGCTGGCAGATGGAGAAGAAATCCTCCCACGTCCAGTCATTCTCCGGCACAGGGATGCCGCATCCTTCCAGAAGGGTCTTGTTCACGAACATCATGGTGGGGACGCTCTCGTGGGGCAGGGCATACTGGCTGCCGCCAAACTGCCCGGCTTCCAGGCAGGGGCCGTAGTAGACGGCAGGGTCAAAATCCCGGTCCTCCGCCATCAGGCCATCCAGATTTTCCAGCGCCCCGGAGGACACCAGCAGATTGAAATCCTCCGGCAGCACAAAATAGAGGTCTGGCTCTGTGCCCTGTAAAATCTGCTCTGCCAGCCATTCACTGTAGGAGTCGGTGCCGATGCCGCTGGCATACTCCACCTGCACCCCCGGATGGGTTTGCTCAAACTGTTCGATTGTCTCGTCCAGAATCTGATAACAGTTCCCGTCCGGGGTTTCCCAATAGCTGCCGGCGTACACGCCGATGGTAAGGGCTGTGCCCTGCTTTTGACCCCAAAACAGCCACCCGCCTGCCGCCGCTATAAGAATCAGCAAAAGGCCAAACGTCCATTTCTTACGGCTGCTCATTCCCTGGGCCCTCCGTTTACTGCGCCGGTCTGCACGGCCCAAATGGCTAACTGGGTGCGGTCACGCAGGCCCAGCTTTAAGAGGATGCTGCTGATGGCATTGCGAACCGTGCCCTCAGACAAGCACAGTTCCCCCGCAATCTCTTTGTTGGACATGCCGCTGCCCACCGCCCGGATAACGGGCCACTCGCTTTTGCTGATGTCTTTGACCACTTCGTCCTCCACTTGCAGCCGGGCGCTGCCCTTTGCCATGCTGGAGAACTGGTCAATCACCTTGCTGGCTACGGTGGGGTTTATCATGGCGCCGCCTTCCAGCGCCACTTTGATGGCCTGGGATATCTCCGCGATACTGGCACCTTTGAGCAGGTAGCCGCTGGCCCCGTGCTTCAGCGCGCCAAATACATACTCATCGTCATCAAAGGTGGTCAGCACAATGACCTTTGTCTCTGGATAGCGCTCCCGTACTAAGCGGGTGCCCTCCACGCCGTCCATGCCGGGCATCCGTATGTCCATGAGGACTACATCGGGCTTGTTTTGGGCGCAGATTTTCAGCGCTTCCGCTACGCCTGCCGCTTCACCTATGACCTCCATGCCGGGGCTGACGCTGAGCACCACCTTGAGGCTCTCCCGTATCAGTTCCTGGTCGTCTACAATCAGCACCTTTATATCTTTCATGATTTCCTCTCCTTCTCCCTTATAGGCATGCTGGCTGTAATCATGAACCCGCCATAGCCGCTGTCTTGCCGGCTGCTGCCGTAGGTGAGCGAGCCGCCCAGCATCCCCAGCCGTTCCTGCATATGCCGCAGGCCAAAGCCCGCCTCCGGGGCCGCACAGCCTTCCCCGTCATCCTGTAGGGTGACGGTCAGCGTTTCCCCCTGCCGCACAAGGGCCAGCGACGCCCGTTTGGCGTGCCCATGGCGCACTGCGTTTGTCAGCCCCTCCTGCACAATGCGGTACAGGGTGTCCTCCTCGTCGGCGGCAAAGCGCAGCTCCCCGGCCTGCTGGGCATACTCCACTTCCAGGCCCGTGGTCAGTCGGAAGTTTTCCAGCAGGCCCTCCAGTGCTTCTTCCAGCGAGTGCTTTTCCAATGCGTCCACCCGCAGGGCCTTGATGGAGCGGCGCACATCGTTAAGCCCGTCCCGGGCGGACTGGGCAATGACCTCTACCCGTTTCCTGGCTTCCTCCGGGGCCGCGTCGAACAGGGCCAGGCCCGCGTCGGCCCCCATGATGATGCCGGTGAGCGTGTGGCCCAGGGTATCATGGATTTCCCGGGCCAGACGGTTGCGCTCCCGCATGGCGGTCATGTGCTCCAGCTCGACGGCGTACTCTTTCAATTGGGTGTTTGCCTCATTCAGCTGACGGTTCAGCTTTTGTATCCGCACGTTTTCCCGGCGTTCGCTGGTGAACAGGAGAATCATGTACAGCACGAAAAGCAAAATGTTCAGGCACACCATGACGCTCTCCAAGCTGGAAAGATACCCCTGCACTGTGTGGGAGTAGTAACCCAGGTACGCACTGAAAGGGATGCCGCCGGGGGTCAGGATATCGAACCGGACAAAGGCGAAGATAAACACCAGCACCGCCATGAACCCGGTACGGTAAAAGCTGTTGCGCACATAATGCACCAGGTCTGCCAGCACCAGCAGGGCGATGCCGCTATAGTAGAACCGCAGGGAAACGGTCACCCCCAGGCACAGTACGATTTCGCCCAGGCACACCAGCAGCCGCAGCCAGAAGGCTTCGGTTTTCAGGTAGTATTTGCCAAAGCTCACCACGCACAGAAGGGTATAAAACCCCAGCGCCCCCAAAGGCATCTGCCATGGCCGGGGCGGCAGCTGGCCGATGGACAGCAGGAAATCATACGCGCCAAAGGACGCGCATACCCGCTGAGTGGTTGTCAGGCACACAACCGTGTAGAACAAAAGGATGCACAGGTTCAATAAAAACATGACCCGCGCTGTATCCAGTAAATTCCTCTCCCGCTTCATCACTGCCACCCGTCCGTTCCGTAGTCATCAATATTCTCCGCTGTCAGAAGCTCCACCGGCAGGATGATTTCCTGCTGGGTGCACCCGCCATCCAGGGCGGCATACGCCTGCGCGACCGCTTCTTCGGCTAACCTGTAAGGGAATTGGGCGCAAGTGGCTGTCATCAGGCCGTCCTGTATCAAAGCCTTTGCTTCCGGCGAACCATCAATCCCATAGACTGCAAACCGCTGGGAAAGGCCCGCCCCCTGTATAGCCGCCATGGCTCCGAAAGCGCTGGGGTCATTCAACGCCATAACCGTGTCGGCATCCGGCGCTTTTGCCAAAAGCTCCTCCATCACCGGCATGGCGTTTTCGATTTGACCGTCCGATTCCCCCGAAGCCAGCACCCGGAACCCTTCGTGCCCGGCAATGGTATCGGTAAAGCCCTGTATGCGCTCGGCACCGGAGCGGGCGGTGATGTGCTCCAGCAGCACAATGTTCGCCGATTCCCGCGCTGCCAGCAGATGCTCCGCGCACAGCACCCCGGCCTGGTAATTGTCAGACAGCACCGAGCACGCAGCCAGCTCCCCGTCCCGCACCGGGGCATCCACTACGATAACAGGCACCCCGGCGGCATTGGCCAGCTCTAAGCTTTCCCGGGCGCCGTCCCACTCTACCGGGGTGAGGAAGATGGCGCTGACGCCTGCGTCAATCAGTTCGCCTACCTCCTGGCATTGGCGCTGCTGGTCCATAGCCGCGTCCCGGGTGAGGAGTATATCGCCATTTGCTTCTATAATGGTGCGCAGTTGGGAATCCAGCACCTGATAGTAGGGATTGTTCATGGTCATGTAGGTGGCGCCGAACACCTGCCTGTCCTCGCTCTTTGCGGAGGAGACATCCCCCGGCCAAACGAACAGGATATACAGCGCCGCCAACAGCGGGATAACCGCCGATACTATGCCGATAGACAGAACAGTCCGGCGTGAAAAATTTTTCATCTGCATCCCTCCTCGGGTATAAAGATATGGTAGCATAAAATGAGACCAGGTGCAAGAAGAACCCGCCGTATCCGGCCCTCAAAACAGCCAATACAGCGGGTTTCCTTTTATATCCTGTCCTTATCTTCAAACAAGCAGCTCGTACTTCTCCACATCCATCAGCGCTGTCCCACTGGCCTCAAAGGTGATGGCATCCGCTTCCTGCCGGGTGTAGATCACTGTGCTCAGTGCCTGCTCCCCATCATTGACAAAGACCTCCAAGCTAAACCGGTCCAGCACGATGCGAAGCTTCAGCTCCCCGTCCTTCAGGGCCACCTGCACTGTGCGGGTGTGCAGGATGTCATAAGGCAGTCCGCTCCTTGTGCGGTCCAGCTTGAGCGTGCCCCAGTCGGGCCGGTAGCGCAGGACAGTTTCATGCTCTCCGTCCTTTGCCAGCCTGATGCGGAACCACCGGAACATTTCCTGGGAGGCGGGCCGCACCGTCACGGTCATATCCAGCATCCGGCCCCGCACTTCGGGGAGGTTTACTTCGGCGCTTACCGGGATATTGCGATGCTCCACCTTTTGACCCCGGTAATTTTCCAGCTCCCGCACAGGGTTTTGGATGAGCCTGCCGTCCCGGATGTGGAGCTCCCTAGGCAGGGTCATCTGCCCAAACCAGCGGCACTGCTCGGGTTTTGCGCCCACGGTGCTCCAGTTCTGCATCCAAGCTATCATGATGCGCCGCCCGTCAGGGGTTTCCAGGGTCTGGGGGGCGTAAAAGTCCAGGCCGTAGTCGATAGCTTGGGCGTGCTCACGGGTAAAGCCTGTTTCCGGGTCATAGCTTCCGATGAGCGCCAAGGTGCCATGCCCCGCGTGGAACTCCAGCCCTACGGGCTTCACCTCTTGGGGGCTGGTGATGAGCACCTGCTTGCCGTCCAGCTGGAAGAAGTCTGGGCACTCCCACATTTTGCCGTGCTGGTTGTGGCTTTGGGCCAGGGTGCGGACAAACTCGCCCCGAAAGCCCTCTATGCCCCGGTACAGCAGAATGGCCCCGCTGCCGTCGGCGGTGCGGTTGCCGATGACGGCATAAAAGCTGCCGTCCTTGTCCTGCCACACCTTCGGGTCCCGGAAATCCTCCGCGCTGCCGCCCTCGGGCAAATCCTTGGCGGTAAGGACGGGGTTGCCCTCGAATTTCTCATAGCGCACGCCGTCGCCGATGGCTACACACTGGGTCTGCACGTCCTTTATAAAGCCGTCGGCGTCATGATGGCGCTGTACGCCGGTGTACATCAGCAGCTGCCGACCGTCGGGCAGCTCTGCCGCGCCGCCGGAAAAGCACCCGGATTCATCGTAAGGCTGGTCCGGGGCCAGGGCGATGGGCAGGCGCTCCCACTGGATGAAGTCCTTGGTTTTCACATGGCCCCAGTGGATGCTGCCCCATTCGTTGGAGTAAGGGTGGTACTGGTAAAACAGGTGGTACTCCCCTTTGTAGACGGAAAACCCGTTGGGGTCATTCAGCCAGCCGATAGTGGGCGTCACGTGGAAGGCGGGCCGCTCGCTTTCGGCAATGTGCCCGGCGTATTTGGCCTCGAAGTCCATGGCCTTGCGTAGTTTTTCGCTCATAGATGTGGTTACTCCTTTTAGAATTCCAGGTTGTTGCCGTCCATGCCAAACAGGTGGCAGACGTTGCCGTTAAAAGTCAGGTTCAGCTTATCGCCGTTCTGGAAGGTCTGGATATGCTTGCCGTTCGAATCCACCGTGGGCACGATGACCACTACGTCCTTGCCGCCCACATTGGCGTGGAAGTGCACTTCGCTGCCCATCATCTCCGATACCTCCACCGTGGCGGTCAGGGTGTTCTGGACGTTGTCCGCCAGCACCATGTGGCTGGGGCGCACGCCCAGGGTGATGTCCTGGGGCTGTACGTTCCGGGCCTTCAAATTCTTCTGTTTCTCCTCGGAAAGCTCGATTTTCGCGCCCTCGACCGTCACGGCGTATTTGCCACCCTCCTGCACCAGCTTGGCGTCAAAGAGATTCATTTGGGGCATGCCGATGAACCCAGCCACGAAAATATTCGCGGGGTGGTCGAACACGTCCTGGGGCGTGCCAATCTGCTGGATGTAGCCGTCCTTCATGATGACGATGCGGTCGCCCAGGGTCATGGCCTCGGTCTGGTCGTGGGTGACGTAGATGAAGGTGGTGTTGATCTTCTGGCGCAGCTTGATGATCTCGGCGCGCATCTGGTTGCGGAGCTTGGCGTCCAGGTTGGACAGAGGCTCGTCCATCAGCAGCACCTTGGGCTCGCGGACGATGGCGCGGCCGATGGCCACACG
>CANTDZ010000065.1 GCA_947652665.1 uncultured Clostridia bacterium | reverse complement strand
CGGGCGCTTCGCGGCATCGATCTGGAGGTAAAAAATCCTCCCGCTGGGCTGTGGTTCGCCCGCCGCTTGGGGACGAAGCGGTTATTTGGTTCAAGTCTGCCATATGGATCATAAACAACACACCTTCCCTTCTATTGGGAATATCGGCCAGATGGGGGAAAAGTTAATGGGTGCAGCTGGCGGAATCCGCCTTACTAAAATGCTTTTAATAAAAATGAATAAACGTGGATTTTCCTCCCGGAACCTGCTATAGTATAATAAAACGCAGCAAAAGGGGCATCCTCATGAAACTTGACCGGTTAATCGGCATCCTATCCATCCTCCTCCACCAGGAGAAAGTCACCATGCCCTATCTGGCAGAAACCTTTGAAGTATCCCGCCGTACCATCCATCGGGACATCGAAACCCTCTGCCGGGCAGGAATTCCCATCACCACCAGCCAGGGGTCTGGCGGAGGCGTGTCCATCATGAGCGGCTACCAGGTGGACCACGCGCTGCTGGCCTCCCAAGGCTTGCAGGTGCTTTTGGCCGCTCCTTTCCTCATCGACCTGGCCTCCTGGTACCGCGCGCCGCTTTCCGGGAAAATCGGGCTTTTGCAGGAAGCTATCTCTACAGGCCGCGAAGTACGGTTCCATTACTACTCGCCCTCCGGCGAAAGCGACCGGACGATCGAACCCTATCACATCGTCTTCCAATGGGGCGCCTGGTACCTGTGGGGCTGGTGCCAGACCCGGGGAGATTACCGCCTGTTCAAGCTCAACCGCATGACAGGCCTGCATCTGGGAGAAGCCTTTGCCAAACGGGCGGCCCCTTACCCCGACCTATCCGACCAGCGGGTCTTCCCGGCCTGTTACCAAGTGGAGGCCCTGGTGCCCGCAAAATACAAGTGGCTGCTGGTAGAGGAGTACGGCGAAAACAGCTTCACCGCCGAACCCGACGGGCGCTGCCGATTCTCCCTCCCCTTCACCTATTTGGACAGCGCGGTGGACTGGCTTTTGCGCTTTCACGGGGAGGCAGAGGTCTTGGGGCCGGAAGAGCTGCGGGAGGCGCTTTGCCAGATAGGGGAAAAATTAGCCGAAAAAGACAGAAGAACATGACAGGCTTTTGTCATGTTCCTTGTTGTATAATGAAAAACACTTAAAATCGAAAGGATGAACGTCATGAACGTACAAAAAGCAGAGCAATTCATTTTAAAGACCGCACGCCCCATAGAGCTGGCCGAGTTCCGATGCCTTTTCCAGGACGGCCCCAAGGAAGCCGTCCTAGAGGCCCTCCGGCCCTTCCAGAACCCGGACGGCGGCTTCGGCCATGCCCTGGAGCCCGATAACTGGAATCCGAACTCCACCCCCATCACCACCAACACGGCCTTGGGCATCCTCTTCCGCACGGGCGCGCTGGAGCTGGCCCCGGACATGGCCCAGGGGATGGTACGCTACATCCGGTCGGCCCAAGACCCCGCCACCGGCCGCTGGCCCTTTGCCATCGGCAGCAACAAGGATCACCCCCACGCCATCTGGTGGGAGGAAAACAGCGACAGCCTTTCCGGCTGGAACCCCGGCGTGTCCCTGGCGGCCTTCCTGGTGTGCCAAGGCCAGGACGCCTACCGGGAGACCCTTCAAAGAGCCTTCGCCGACTGGGAGCAGGCCCAAAACGGTGACGCCGCCAAATGCTACATCCTGGCCTGCCAAATGCTGGAAAAGTACGGCATCGGCGACGTGGTGGACCTGGACAAGGCCTGGCTATCCATCCGGCAGTGCGTCGAAAAGGCCGTGTGCAAGGAAACGGAAAAATATGGGGTGGAATACGTCACCACGCCCTCCTGGTTCCCCAAGGACTGCCTGCCCGAAAGCCTGCTGCCGCAAATCCAGGCGGAGCTGGAAAGCCTTCCCAAGATGCAAAAAGAGGACGGCGGCTTCGACATCAGCTGGCAGTGGTACACCCCCTACGAGAAGGAGTTCGCCCAGGCTAGGGACTGGTGGCGGCCCCGGGTGACCATGGAAAAGCTGGAATTTTACCAGGACTGGGCCTAAGAACCCGCTCAGCCCTCGTCCTTCTCCAAATCCTTCACCATGGGCGGAATCTGGGAGATCATATTGTCGATATCCTCAAACATGGCGCTTTTGGTAGTGCCCAGGCGGCTGGCGCTGTTAATGTGCTGCTGCACCTCCTTGTGCAGGTCCTCAATGCGGTCAAAAAACCGGCAGATGACCTGCAGCTCCGCTTCTGCGTTCTCAATGACCCCGGCGATATCGTCCTGCACCGCTGCGGCCCCTTCCGAGGCCGTGGTGATGTCCCGGAAGCTTTCGTCGGTCTGGGCCACGATGCTGGCCCCCTGGCCCATGGTCGTCTGGGAGGTGTTGATGCGGCCGCTGAGCTCATTGGCCTGCACCTCCACGTCCTTGATGCCGTCGTTGACTTCCTTTGACAGCACCTTGATCTCGTCGGCCAGCTCCTTGACCTGCACGGCCACCACCGCGAACCCCTTGCCGGCCACGCCCACCCGGGCGGCCTCGATGGAAGCGTTGAGGGCCAAAATGTTCGTTTCATCGGCAATGGACACGATCCGGCCCATAGACTGCCGGATGCCGTTTATGGCTGCCTCCAGCTGGGCGAAGGTCTCGGCCATTTCCTCATACGCTCCCTGTACGGCGGCGGATATCTGGGCCAGGTCCCGCATTTGGGACTGGGCCCGGGCTACGCTTTCGGCAATATCGGCACGCACCTGGCCGAACTGCCCGGCTGCCTGGTCGATATCCGTAAAGGAAGACCCCAGGTCCTGCAGCTTGTTCTGAAAAAGGCTGGCTTCCCGCAGCACGCCGGAAAAGGAGGCGTCCACTTGGCTGAGCTCGTTCAGGGCCGCTACCTCTTTTTGCACCAGCTGCTTTTGATATTGCTTTAAGCTGTTTGCCACGTGCAGCACCGGGTAAAGGCTCTTTTTTTCTCCGGCCGCTTGCGTTTTCCGTTTCTTATTGAAAAATTTCCCCATTAGGTCGCCCTCCTCTTACTCAAAGACTACGCAGGTCATCGATTGGTTTACAAAGCGGTTGTTATAGTGTTCCCCATAGCCCACAAATCCTGCATGGCTGCCCAGGGCCGCCATTTCCTGCAGGTAGGGCTGCATATAGCCCTGCTGGGAAAACAGCTTGTACCGGAACAGGCAGTTGACCGAAAAGACCGCTGACCGCCGGGGGAATTCCCGGCAGATTTTCTGAATGGTCTCCTGGGCGATGGCCTTATAGTCCCCCAGCTCCAGCAGGAGCAGCACGTCGGAATCGTTGACCTGCCGGAAGCAGGCCAGGGCGTTGCCCTGCACCTCTTTGATAGAAATGATGCAGGTATCGTTCCCGTTGAGCTTCCCGAAGGGGTTTTGGAAGGTGCGGGTCAAAATCTCCTCGTCGGTGACATGAAGGATGTCTTTATAGACCTGCTTGGCGGGCTTGCCGTTTAGAGTTCCCAATATGTAATGCTCCCGGTCGGTGTTGGAGGCGATAAAGCGGTAGTCCCCCATCTGGTGGTAAATGTTCTCCTTATAGGTCTTGACCCGGCCCCCCAGGTTGCGCACGATCCCGTAAGCCACGGCGTCCCGGTAGACCTTGCCGTTGGCCGAGACGCGCCCCTGGTCGCCGGTGCCGCCCACCAGGGAAATGCCCCGCTGGCTTAAGACGGTATGGATCGTGGTGAGCACGCAGGCATCGTTGCCGCTGCAAAAATCGATGCATACCGTGGTGCCCTCCGACGCGTTTACGGCTTTCACGTCCTCTTCCAGCCGCCGGATATATTTTACCGGCATGGTCGAGACTTCCTCCAGCACGTTGGCAGCCGCGCACACCCCGTCCGAAAAGGCGATCACGCACACGCCCTGTTCCACGACCCTGGCCTGGTAGCCCATGCCAATGCACCCGATGCTGGGCACGCCGGGAAACTTTTTTTCCAGTTCTTCCACGTGCTTTTCAAACTGGCTATCCGTAGATAACAGCATGATGAACTGCGGGGTACGGAGGCCGCGGAGAGCCTCCTCCAGGTTCCCGCTCAGGCTCATACCGAAAAACTGCTTCATGTTGTTGTCATCCTTCCCTATGATTTTTCTTCTTCTAAATTATAGGGGAAATAGAGGGAAGTGTCAACCTTAGAATATTTTTCTGAGACTATCGAACAGGCCGGGGTTTCTCACGCCCCGGCCTGTTTCCTGTTTATATTGTATATTCTGCCTTTCCCGTTATCCTTCGATAACATTCCTTATAAAGCCCCTCCGTTGTGCGGATGATTTCCTCCGGCAATTCCGGCCCGGGCTCCACGCCATCCAGGCCCTGCCCAATAAGCCAGTCCCGCACAAACTGCTTGTCGTAAGACTTGGGGGACACCCCCGTCCTGTACTCCTCCGCCGACCAGAACCGGCTGGAATCGGGCGTGAAAATCTCGTCCCCCAGGGTGAGCACGCCGTCCCTGTCGTAGCCGAACTCAAACTTCGTGTCCGCAATGAGGATGCCTTTTTGCAGGGCGTATTCGGCGCACGCCTCGTACAGCCGCAGGCATATCCCGCAGATTTTATCCGCTTCGGCGGCACCCAATCCCTGGCGCAGCTGCTCCAGCGTGATATTCTCATCGTGCCCGGCGCTGTTCTTTGCGGCCGGCGTCACGATGGGGGCCGGCAGCTTTTCCGCCAGCTGGTATTCCCCCGCCGCCTGCTGCTCCTTCCACAGGCTGCCGAACATGTAGCCCCGCACAATAAACTCGTAAGGCAGCATTTCCAGCTTTTTCACCAGGACGGCGCGCGGGGAAACGTCCGTGGAGAGGATGTGGTTGGGGACGATGCCGCTGGTAAAGTCAAACCAGAAATTGGAAATCTGGGTCAGCGCGACCCCCTTGTTGGGAATTGTCGAGCCCAGGATAACGTCAAAGGCGGAGATCCGGTCCGTGGCCACAATCTGAAGCCGGCCTTCCCCCGCTTCGTAGACCTCCCGGACTTTGCCCGAAAGAATTTTGTTCATTCCAAATCCTCCTTCTGTTTGATGGCATAGAGGGTGTCCATGCAGTGCCGATGGGGTGTGCCCCCGCTCATGCAGTCAAAGATTTTTTCCTCGCAGGAGCTTATGAGCCAGTCGGCGTAATACCCAAAAAGCTCCCCCGAGACCCACTTATAGCGGCCCTCCCGCTGGTCTGATGCCGTGACCAGGAAGGGCTTGCGCACAAAGACGTTCAGTGCGTGCAGGCCGGAATCGGCGGTGTGCTCCTGGTAATTTTCCAGGATATCCCGGCGCAATTCCGGCGGGATATAGTGCAGGGAACCGGAACAGAATACGATGTCAAACTGGCTGTCCAGCCGGAAGTCGCGCAGGTCGGCCTGGAAGAAATTCACCTCTGTACGGGCTTTTTCGGCCAGCCTTTGGGCTTTATCCAGAGCCAGGCGCACCGCGTCAAAGGCGGTGACGCTATAGCCGTTGCGGGCAAAAAACACGGCGTTTTTCCCCTCGCCGCAGGCAACATCCAACAGGCGCAGGGGTTTTACCGGCGGGCACAGCTTCATGACCTCATAGCACATCAGGGAGGGCTGCACGCCCCAGTAGTACCCGTCTGCCTTGTAGCGCTCCTCGTAGTCGGTAATCCTCCTCTGCTCTGCGGCATACCCCATAAGCTGGTCGATGCTGCAATGCAGCACATTTGCCAGCTGGGGCAGCGTGGAAACGTCCGGCAGGGAGTTGCCGTTTTCCCACTTGGAGACCGCCTGGAAGGATACCCGGACAAGCTCCGCCAACTCTTCTTGGGTGAGGCCCTGCTTTTTGCGCAGGGCGTGTATATTTTTGCCAATTTTATTGTTCATCCTGTCACCCCTTTCGGGATAAGTATACCACAAACAGGGGGACAAGAATATAACTTGATTTTTGAGTTAGGGCGCCATTTCAACCGGGGGTGGAGATGCAGGGAAAACGGTCTTGACATTGTTCACAAAAAGCAGTAAAATAGTTTTATAAATTTGTTGATCAGTGGGGTATGAGTATGAAAAAATTTGCATCCATGATACTGGCTTTCCTTTTTGTCCTGTCCCTGACGCCCACCGCCCTGGCGGCCGGAGGCCCGGTTGCCTATGCCTCTACCCAGAACGTGGAGGTGGACGGCGCGCCGGTGCAGTTCCAGATGTACGCCTTGAAGGACGCCAACGGCAATGATACCAACTATATCAAGCTGCGCGACGTAGCCCATGTATTGAACGGAACCTCTGCCCAATTCTCAGTGGAGTACGATACGTTTTTCGGCCTGATCTTCGTGGACACCGGCACCCCGTATACCGACCTCGGGTCCGAAATGAACACCCCCTACTCGGGCAACCGGGCCTATGAAAGCGGCTATTGCTATATGGTCGTGGACGGGGAACTGCTGGCGGTGGGGGCCATCCTCCTCCACGACGACCAAGGCGGCGGGTACACCTACTTTAAGCTGCGCGACCTGGGGGAGCTGCTGGGCTTTTACGTGGACTGGACCCCCCAGCGGGGTGTCTTTGTAGAGACGGGTTCGCAGAAACCCCAGCCCTCGCCTTCCCCGTCTCCTTCACCCTCCCCATCTCCTTCGCCTAACCCGCCCACTCCCGTCGTGCCTTCCCAGCCCTCCGCTGAGGAATTGACGGCCGAGGTCGTCCGCCTGGTAAACGTGGAGCGCGCCAAAGAAGGGCTGGCTCCTCTGGGCACCTACACCAGCTTAACAGAAGCGGCCCAGATCCGCGCCGCCGAAATCGTGGACAAATTCTCCCACGACCGGCCCGACGGCTCCTCCTGCTTTACCGCATTGAGCGAGACCGGTGCAGACCAGGGCGCTTATAGATTTGGTGAAAATATTGCTGCCGGCAGCTCAACGGCCGCCGCTGTGGTCAACCAGTGGATGAACTCCCCCGGGCACCGGGCCAACATCCTCAGCCCGGATTACACACACATTGGCGTAGGGTATGTGTATGCACCCAACAGCACCTACCGGCACTATTGGGTGCAGATGTTCACCGGTGTAAAGGGCACGCCCAGGTCGTAAGACCCCACGCGCCTTTCAGCACCCCGTCAAAGGCCGAAGGCAGCGCGTATTCTTCCCGCAGCTGCGCCGCTGTCGCCCAGACAAACCCCGGCGCACGCTGGGCTGCCTGGACGTCCCAATTCCACATCTGCCACTCCAAATGGGAAAAAATGTGCCGCGAGTCCTCCAGCCTCCGCAGCTGAACCGCGGCAAGCCCCCATTGCTCCAGTATCTGGCGCGCTTCGGCCTTGCCCAGATGCCCCTGGACGCTGGGCAGCTCCCACATCCCGGCCAAAAGCCCCGAGTCCGGCCTTTTGCGCAAGGCCAGACGCTCCCCGCAGGACAGCACGAAGACCGTCCGTGCTTCGACCCGGCGGGGCTTTTTTTGCCCTTTCACGGGCAGGCTTGCCTCGACGCCCAGCTGCCTGGCCTCGCACAGGCCCTCCAAAGGGCAGTCCCCGCACCGGGGCGTGCCGGGCACGCAGACGACTTCTCCCAGCTCCATGATGGCCTGGTTGAACGCCCCCGCCCGGCCCTCCGGCAGGATGGCCAGGATTTCGCTTTCGACCCGCTTCTTTACAGCAGGCGACCCCACGTCATCCTCCCGGCAGAGCAGCCGCGAGACCACCCGCAACACGTTGCCGTCCACCGCGGGGGCCTTCTCTCCAAAAGCGATAGATGCCACCGCCCCCGCCGTATACGCCCCGACCCCGGGCAGGTTCAAAAGCCCCTTTACTGTCCCCGGCACTTGGCCGTGGAAATTCTCCACTACGGCCTTCGCCGCCTTATGCAAATTCCGGGCGCGGCTGTAATAGCCCAAGCCCTCCCAGAGCTTGAGCACCTGTTCTTCCTCTGCCTGGGCCAGAGCCTCTACGGTAGGCAGGGCTTCCATGAACCGCGCAAAGTACGGCTTCACCGCCTCGATGCGGGTCTGCTGGAGCATGACCTCCGACACCCACACCCGGTACGGCGACGGGTCGTCCCGCCAGGGGAGGGGGCGGGCTTCCCGGTCAAACCAGCGAAGAAGCGGCTCTACCGCTCTTTCCAGAGTGTCAGCGGGCACAGTCATAAATCTTGAGCATCAGTTCCATCGTATCGGCCACGTGGGGGATGTCGTTGCGGAAGGGCTCGCCGTCCCGGACGCAGCGGTAAAAATCCCGGATGCACAGGCCGTGGCTGTTTCCCCAGTAAGACTTCCCCACCGCCAGGCTGCCCGTGGGAGGCAGGGTGCGATGCTCTACCGTGCCGTCGGCCCACCGCAGGGCGACTTCTTCCTCCTCCATGCGCAGAGTGCAGTTTTCGCAGACCAGCTCCAGCAGCACGGGGGCATCAGCGCAATGGTTGGTGGTGGCATAGAACAGCGCCTGCCGGCCCCCAAAATCGATGGCGGCCTCCAGGGTGTCCTCCACCTCGGTAATGCCTTTTAAGTGCCGGTTGCACAAGGACGCCTCCACCCCCGACGCCGTGCCGAAAAACTGTGTCAGCAGATCCAGCGTGTGGATAGACTGGTTGATGAGCGCCCCGCCGCCTTCGGTGCTGAGCTTGCCCCGCCAGCCGCTTTCGGTGTAGTAGGGAGCATCCCGCCGCCAGGTCACGAAGGCCCTGGCCCCCAAGAGCTTCCCTACCGAGCCCTCTGCCAGCAGCTGCCGGAAGAGCTCCACGCTGCGGTTGTAGCGGTTCTGGAAGCAGACGCCCACCCGCACCTTGTCTTGCAGGGCCTGGAAGTCGGCCCACTGCTCCCAGCTGATAACCGGCGGCTTTTCCGTAAACACGTGCACGCCCTTCTGGGCGCAGGTTTGGGCCATGGGCGTGTGCAGGTAGTGGGGCGTGCACAGGTGTACGATCTCCGGATGCTCCTTTTCCAGCACCTCGTCTAGACTGCTGTAAGCCCGGCCGCCGTATTTCTCCGCCATCTGCTGGGCGCGCTGGGGGAGGATATCGGCAAACGCCACGATTTCTACGTCCTCCATCGCCCCCAAAACAGCCCCGTGCACCTGGGCGATGCTCCCGCAGCCTATGACCGCGCACTTTGTTTTCTTCATGCCAATCCCTCCAGGATGCCCTTCAGGGCGTCCAATGCCGTTTTCCATGCCGTTTTGCCGTCGGTGAGCCCGCGCTCCTTGGCATCCTTTTCCAGCAGGCGCAGGCCGGAGAAGTCGGCCAGATGGGGCTCCAGCGACAGGAACCCGCTCCAGCCCCCGCCGATGAGGTCCGCGAGAATCTCCGCCACGTGGCCGTCGCCCTGGCCGGCCGGGACCACCCGCTTTTCCTCGGCCAGGCAGTCCTTAATGTGCACGTACTCGATGTAGGGCTTCAGAAGCTTGTAGGCCTCCAGGGTGTCCTGGCCCACCTCCACGAAGTTGGAAAAATCGAACACGGCCTGGAAATTCTTGCACCCGAACTCCTCCATCAGCTCCAAGCACCGGGAAGCGTTGTCGCCATAAATCTCCTTCTCGTTTTCATGCAGCAGCACCGAGTCCCACTCCTGGGCCGTGCGCACCAGCGCCTGCACCCGCCGGAACACTTCCTCCCGAACCTCCTGGGGCTGCATCCCGTCAGGGTAGTAGAAGCTGAACATCCGCAGATAGGGCGCGCCCAGCTCCTTCTGGATTTCCAGCGTGCGCTTGAACTTCTCCATGTGCGCGTGGAAATCGTCCTCAATGCTGATTTTCCCAATAGGCGACCCAATGGACGAAACCTTTATCCCCGCATTGAACAGCTTCCCCTTGACCTCCCCCAGCTTGCGGGGGGTGAGGTCGGAGACGTTAATGCCGTCGGCGGCGCGCAGCTCAATGTGGGTGATGCCGAACTCCTGCATGGCCGCAAGCTGTTCGTCAAAGCCGGGCGCGACTTCGTCCGAGAAGCCGCTTAAAATAATGTTTTCCATGATTTTTTCTCCTTACAGCAATTTTTCCCCATCAAACAGCAGCACGCCTAAAGCCTCGCCGGTCTTGCCCCCGGCCAGCAGGTGGGACTTGAAGGCCCTCTGCATGGAGGTGCGCTCGGGCAGCTCCTGGGCAGGCTTTGCGTGGTCGGGCCCAAAGACGCGCCAGGCGTCGCTGAAATCCTCGGTGTCCACGCGGATAATGTCGAAATCCGACTGGAAGTCCGCGATGTTGGAGCCGGGTTTCAAGATATTTTTATACTCCGGGTATAAAAGCCACGAATGGCACATACACACCAGCGGCCCTTCCGGCTTAAAGAAATCGTAGGCCTTTTTGTAGGAATCCAACCGTGCGGCCTTGTCGAAGGGCTCGCCGCTGGAAGGAATGTGGATATTCTGGATGCGGTCGCCCGGGCGCAGGGTAAAGCCGCCTTTCGAATACTCGGGGCCGTCGTAGGTGATGGTTTCATACTCTAGCCGCCCCAGCTTCACAATGTCGCAGGAGAAAAAGATCGGGTACCAGAACGCCACGAACGTCCCCCACACCCCGTAGTTCTCCATGCACTCGATGGCCTTGTAGCGCAGATCGGCGAAGGTGGCAAAGAAAATGTCCTCGCCGATGCCTTTCTTTTCATAGTCGGCTTTGGCCTGCTTTGCGCCCTGCATCAGGAACAGCATCCACACCGTGTAGGGGCTCAGGCCCGCGGCCTTTGCCATTTCGTCGATGGCAGGCTGGGTGTCCTTGGTGGAGAAGCCCCCGGCGTAGAAGGCGTCCAGCGCGGCAAAGAGTGCACCGGCATCCACTTTATCAGCGCTTTCCAAAAGGAACTCTTTTGCCTCTGCGGGGAACTGGGTCTTTTCCATCAATAGTGCCATAAAATCCTTGTCCAGCTTGTTCATGTTGTCCTCCTCAAAAAATTTATTTTCCGATCTTTTCCGTGTCAATAATAATGTTAACCGGCCCGTCGTTGTCCACCAGCACGTGCATATGCTCGCCGAACTCCCCGGTCTCCACGTGCACGCCCAGCTTTTGGACGCGCTCTACCAGCCGCAGGTACAGGGATTCCGCCAGCTTGGGCGGCGCGGCCATGTCAAAGGACGGGCGGCGGCCCCGCTTGCAGTCGGTGCCCAGGGTGAAGTTGGAGACCACCAGCAGCTCGCCCCCCACGTCCAGCAGGGAACGGTTCATTTTGTCGTCCTCGTCTTTGAAGATGCGCAGGTTGGCGATCTTCTCGGCTAAAAAGTCGGCCTGGGGCTCGGCGTCGCCCTGGAGCACCCCCAGAAACGCCACCAGGCCCTCTCCAATGCGGCGGGGCTCGAAGCCCTCCACCGTCAATTCCGCGCGGTTGACCCGCTGTAATACGACCCTCATCGGCGTCCTTCCCCTTTCACATCTTTCGCGTCCACGTCCAGCGGAACGTTGGCGTAAGCATTCAAATTCATTCCGGCCGTGCCGCCGGCCAGGTATTCGTAATAGCCCTGGCTGGCAATCATCGCCGCGTTGTCCCCGCACAGGGACAGGTCGGGCAGGAAAAGCTCACGGCCTGTCTCCTGGCAAAGGCGCGTGAGCTCCCGCCGCAGCAGCCGGTTTGCCGACACGCCTCCGGCTACCGCCAGCTTTTTCGCGCCGGTCTGCTGGGCGGCTTTCATAAAGTTGTCGGCCAGGCTCCTCACTACGGCTTTGCGGTAGCTGGCGCACAGGTCGGGAACGCGCACTTCTTCGCCCTTCTGTTTGGCGTTGTTGAGGATGTTCAGCACAGCGGTCTTGAGGCCGGAGAAGCTGTAGTCCAGCGGCGCACCATCCACCCGGGGACGGGGGAGCTTATAGGCGTCCGGGTCGCCCCCCTCGGCGATCTTGTCCAGCTCGACCCCCCCGGGGTAGGGGATGCCCATGGCCCGAGCGGCTTTGTCAAAGGCTTCCCCGGCGGCGTCGTCTCGGGTGCGGCCGATAATTTTCAGCTTGGTGTAATCCTCCACCTGCACAATGTGCGAGTGCCCCCCCGAAACTACCAGGCACAAAAACGGCGGTTCCAGTCCAGGGCTTGTCAGGTAGTTGGACGCCACGTGGCCCCGCAGATGGTGCACGGGGATCAGCGGCAGCCCGGTGGAAAGCGCCAGCCCCTTTGCAAAGTTGACGCCCACCAAAAGCGCTCCAATGAGCCCCGGTGCGTAGGTCACGGCTACAGCGTCCATGTCCCCCAGAGCCTTGCCGCTTTGGGCGAGTGCTTCCTGCACGACGCCCACAATGGCCTCGCTGTGCAGCCGCGACGCGATCTCCGGCACGACGCCGCCGTAAATCTTGTGCTTGTCGATCTGCGACGCAATGACGGAGGACAAAATGGTGCGCCCGTCTTGTACCACGGCGGCAGCGGTTTCGTCGCAGGAGCTTTCGATGCCTAAAATCAGCATGACACGTCCCTCCCTTCTAAATCCAGCCGCAGAAGCAGAGCGTCCTCGGCGGGATGGGTGTAGAAATTTTTGCGCCTGCCAACCTCCGTGAAGCCCAGCGCCTCATACAGCGCCAGCGCAGGGCCGTTGCTGGGCCGGACTTCCAAGGTGAGGAAGTGTCCGCCGTGCTCCTGCGCAAATTTTATGAGCGCTCCCAGCAGGGAACGGGCCACGCCTTTGCGGCGGTGGTCGGGGTGCACGGCCAGGTTGTCCAGGTAGAACTCGCCGCAGGCGTGATGGGCCCCCACGTACCCTATGGGCCGGCCGGCCTCCAGTACCGTGAGGAAGCAGGCGGCGGGGTTACCGATTTCCTCTTTTAGGGCTTCGCGGCTCCAAGGATCGGGGAAGCAGAGGGCTTCTAAATCCGCTAGGGCGTCCAAGTGGGGCTCCTCCAAGGGGACGATCTGGCGGGGAAGATGGGCGGTCAGCTTGCCCAGGAATTCTTCCAATTCTTTGCGGAGCCTGTCCCGGCAGGCCCGGTAGGCCGCCAAGTCCTGGCCGTAGGGGTCGGCGATCTGCCCCGGCACGTAGATTTGCTCCGGCCGCGCCCCCGCCTGCTCCAAAATGTACCCGTGGGTCTGGGACATGGTGAAGAACAGATCCCAGACCGGCATTTCCTCCCCCGTCAGCCGCCGGGCCCGGTGGGCGGAGATGTCAAGCCCCCACTCCTGCAAGGCCAGCACCGCGTTCGGAGACGCCGGGGCCCCCTCCACCGCCGACAGCCCCGCGCTCTGGCACAGGACTTCCTCCCCCAGCCCCGCGTCTCGGAGCATCTGGCGGAAAAGGGCCTCGGCCATGGGGCTGCGGCAGGTGTTGCCGGTGCATACGAATAGTATTTTTATCATTTGTTTTGGTTCCTTTGCTACTCGATTCACGATCCATTTGATTATACCATATCCGGCCTGGCATTTCCATATCCCACCGAAAAATATGTGGAAAAAGAACAGCCTGCCGGTCATTAGTGCCAGCAGGCGTTCTTTTCCATACTGCAATCAAATGGTAAATAAATGTTCCAGCCGCTCGTCGAATTTCCTTCGTTTAATCAGGCGCTTTGTCCCTACCCAGAGGACGTAATCGCAGCCCCGCTCATCTGTCAGCTCCCTAAGCTTATTCACACCAATTCCAAAATAGGCGGCGGCCTCCTCCAGCGTCAAGTTGCTCTTCTCCCAAATAGGAACTTCTTTTTTACTCATGTGGATTCTCCTCTCAAAAATTATTTTGATGCTTCCATTACACTTTGGAAGTCTCCATATTACAACAAAAAATTGAAAAA